>NZ_JBQZXC010000221.1:0-3061 GCF_053555815.1 Shigella sp. SIG6
TTCTCTTCAAAATAGGTGCGTGGATCCGTTCCTGAGAAATAGAGCTTTCGCAAGTCAGCAGTGATCTGTCTGGCATCCTTCAAAGACAGGGATGGGTATCGACCAAGCCCAAGTCGATTAGGCTTGCCATGCCAGCGATAGCGGTACTGGAACTGGATGACCCCCTTCGGTGAAATTCGTACGCTGAGGCCATCGGCATCAGCCACTTCTTGTGGGCCCGAATATGGTTTACCATAAATAGTACGCAGTTTTGTGTCGCTTATAACCATAAATAATATTTGGTACGCTCAGAAATAATAGTTTGGCACACATCTGGTACACAATATCACATGGACAACAGCGCACAGTAGACAACTATATTTGACGTTCGTAGACATACTCAGGTGAAAAAAGGGTTGCTTTTCGAGTTATAACAGACAGTTAATTAACTACAGTGGACAATGCTAGACAATGACAGACACAGATAAACAACCTACCTTCCTCTTTCACGATTACGAAACCTTTGGCACGCACCCCGCGTTAGATCGCCCTGCACAGTTCGCAGCCATTCGCACCGATGACGAATTCAATGTCATCGGCGAACCCGAAGTCTTTTACTGCAAGCCCGCGGATGACTATTTACCCCGGCCTAGAGCAGTATTAATTACCGGTATTACCCCGCAGGAGGCACGGGCGAAAGGAGAAAACGAAGCCGCGTTTGCCGCCCGTATTCACTCGCTTTTTACCGTACCGAAGACCTGTATTCTGGGCTACAACAATGTGCGTTTCGACGACGAAGTCACACGCAACGTTTTTTATCGTAATTTCTACGATCCTTACGCCTGGAGCTGGCAGCATGATAACTCGCGCTGGGATTTACTGGATGTTATGCGTGCCTGTTATGCCCTGCGCCCGGAAGGAATAAACTGGCCTGAAAATGATGACGGTCTACCGAGCTTTCGCCTTGAGCATTTAACCAAAGCGAATGGTATTGAACATAGCAACGCCCACGATGCGATGGCTGATGTGTACGCCACTATTGCGATGGCGAAACTGGTAAAAACGCGTCAGCCACGCCTGTTTGATTATCTCTTTACCCATCGTAATAAACACAAACTGATGGCGTTGATTGATGTTCCGCAGATGAAACCCCTGGCTCACGTTTCCGGAATGTTTGGGGCATGGCGTGGCAATACCAGCTGGGTGGCACCGCTGGCGTGGCATCCTGAAAATCGCAATGCCGTAATTATGGCGGATTTGGCAGGAGACATTTCGCCATTACTGGAGCTGGATATCGACACATTGCGCGAGCGTTTATATACCGCAAAAGCCGATCTTGGCGATAACGCCGCCGTTCCGGTTAAGCTGGTGCATATCAATAAATGTCCGGTACTGGCCCAGGCGAATACGCTACGCCCGGAAGATGCCGACCGACTGGGAATTAATCGTCAGCATTGCCTCGATAACCTCAAAATTCTGCGTGAAAATCCGCAAGTGCGTGAAAAAGTGGTAGCGATATTCGCGGAAGCCGAACCGTTTACACCTTCAGATAATGTGGATGCACAGCTTTATAATGGCTTTTTCAGTGACGCCGATCGTGCAGCAATGAAAATTGTGCTGGAAACCGAGCCGCGTAATTTACCGGCACTGGATATCACTTTTGTTGATAAACGAATTGAAAAGTTGTTGTTCAATTATCGGGCACGCAACTTCCCGGGGACGCTGGATTATGCCGAGCAGCAACGCTGGCTGGAGCACCGCCACCAGGTCTTCACGCCAGAGTTTTTGCAGGGTTATGCTGATGAATTGCAGATGCTGGTACAACAATATGCCGATGACAAAGAGAAAGTGGCGCTGTTAAAAGCACTTTGGCAGTACGCGGAAGAGATCGTCTAATTTGAAGCCGCCGCCGCTGGTACGGCGGAGGACAATGTTGAGTCAGGCTTTTTGAACGGTGATGCTCCACGCTGCATCGCCAATCTGCTGATAATCGGTGATGGCATGTCCTTCTTCTGCCGCCCACTGTGGGATTGCTTCAGTTGCCTGGGTGCAATCAAACTCAATTACCAACTCATCGCCGCTGGCCATTTCTGCCAGTGCTGCTTTTGCTTCTATGAGTGGAAACGGACAGACCTGCGTCACCACATCCAGCTTTTTAATCGCCATCTTTACACCTTACTTAATTTGCCGCAGCAGTTGCCAGTCGCGCCTTACGCTGCGGTCGAACATACACAAGCCAGGACGCAGTCCAGACTCCGAGAATCATAAATACAAGGCCAATCCAGCCCTGCCAGGTCATCATTGCAGTCATAACCAGTCCATTACCGATAGAGCAACCACCTGCAATACTGGCACCGAAGCCCATCAGTACACCACCTAACCCGCTACGTAATGTTGTTTGTGCATCAGCTGCGCGAACGCGGAACTCACGGCTCGCTTTGGCTGCAATAAATGCCCCCACGAAGATCCCTAACACCAGGAAAACGCCCCAGTTAATGTATTTCACGTCACCCGCGACCAGAAATTGCAGAATATTGGCCGTTGGGGAAGTGACTCCTAACCCAAACATGCGTCCGGTTGCTTCACTCAGGGGCCAGGCTAAAAGCGCAATCAAACCGATGAGTACAGCAGTGACAAAGGGATGCCAGCGTTTTTCAAACAGAATATGAGCGATCCCGGTTCGGCGCGGCGGTAAGGTCGCGACTTTGAGTTTTGGCTTCTTCAACTCTTTCATCACCACCCAGAGCGTTATCACCAGCAAAACGGTAACCAACGGCCACACAGACAAATTAAAAGTCTCAGCAATAGAGTTATGTTCAGTAGTGTAGTGCTGCAAGGTTTGATTTAAACCACTGGCGTGTGGAGAACGCATCACCGCACTCATCACCATATAAGTGAAAAGCGCGATCCAACTGCCGATCAATCCCTCACCCGCGCGATACCAGGTCCCGGTGGCACATCCACCCGCCAGAACAATTCCCAGCCCGAAAAGATACCCACCTATAACAGTACCAAGCCACGGGAACGCCCCGGCTTCGTAAGTCAGTAGGCCCGCCTGAATTAACGCAAAAACCCCCACGCT
>NZ_JBQZXC010000222.1:0-3057 GCF_053555815.1 Shigella sp. SIG6
TGCGAGTCGACAATGGATTGTTATAAATATTAACATCTGCATAAATGTGCAGATTCATGATACTGTCTGGCAATGTGTTCAGCTGATTGTTAGGGATATATAGTGATTGCAGACGTTGTGGAAGTTCGGGCAGTCTGTGTAGTTGGTTTTCCCCAACGTTTAAAAGCCTCAGATTTTGAGGAAGGGGCGGTAGCTCTTGTAATCTGTTATCAAAAGCACTTAGTTCCTGTAGTTCACATGGTAATTCTGGTAAGGCAGTAAGCTGGTTGTTGCCAACAGAAAGTTTTTGTAGAGCCGGGGGAAGATCAGGTAGCGTCTCCAGGCTATTGAGAAGGACTGAGAGTGACTGCAAGGAAGATGGAAGAGAAGGCAAACATGTTAAAACCCTGTTAAGTGAAACATCAAGAGCGACCAGGTGAGGCGGAAGAGCCGGGAGCCTGCTCAGTCTGTTATCGCTGGCTTTAAGTACAGTTAAGGACGGAGGGAGTTCTGGCAGAGAGCGTAGCTCATTGCTAGAGATGTTAAGTTCTTGTATGTGCGGGGGCAGGTATGGGAGAGAGCGTAATCTGAGTAAACTTAAATTGAGGGCTGGCTCTTGAAAAGCCAGACATATTTTCAGTAATCGAACTGCCTGTGTTCGGTCTTCTGTTGCAGCACCTTCCTTGGCCCAGTTATCCCAGATGCGGTGATAATCCGTGATATTTTGCTCTTCTACGGATAAACGGGATATACATCCTAAACCACAAAAGGAGCGGAAAAAAGAAGGATTGTGGGCAGGTTTCATTTATTATTGATCCTCATTGTTTATATATTAATATATTCGTGCAAATGGAGTGAGGATTCTTTAAAAAAACGCGCCTGTAAATAGTTAAGAACAGGAAGAACTGTTGGGGATGTGGCTGGCCGAAAATGAAGGGGTGAAGTTCTGGCTCAATGTGCTGACTGAACTGAAAAAACGCGGTTGGTCGCCCTACCTTTTCATCAAGCCAGTAGTCTGCCCACCACAGCATCATTTCTCTGCGCTTATCGAGATACTGAGCATGGTTGTAAATTCAGCTAACCCAGTGCGTTGACAAAAAATTAGCGCAAGAGGACAAAAAATCACCTTGCGCTAATGCTCTGTTACAGGTCACTAATCACATCTAACTCATTGATTAATAGTGACTCTAAATGTAGTGTTTTATCGCGTTTTGTAGTCTATTATTTAATCTATAACAACGATAATACAATGAATTTTAATTGGTTTTTGTGATTTTGTCCTTCTTCTGACATGGAAGGACACCCGATGGATACCCAACGATTCCAATCCCAATTTCATTGGCATTTATCGTTTAAATTTTCTGGCGCGATAGCAGCGTGCTTGTCCCTGTCTCTTGTGGGAACAGGGCTTGCTAAAGCTGATGATTCGCTTCCTTCCAGTAACTATGCGCCGCCCGCCGGGGGAACATTCTTTTTGCTTGCTGACAGCAGTTTTAGCAGCAGTGAAGAGGCGAAAGTGCGACTGGAAGCGCCGGGGCGTGATTATCGGCGCTATCAGATGGAAGAGTACGGCGGCGTGGACGTTCGCCTGTATCGTATTCCTGACCCGATGGCATTTTTGCGCCAGCAGAAAAACCTGCATCGCATTGTGGTGCAACCGCAATATCTGGGCGACGGGCTGAACAATACGCTGACCTGGCTGTGGGATAACTGGTACGGCAAATCTCGCCGCGTGATGCAGCGTACTTTCTCTTCTCAGTCACGGCAGAATGTGACTCAGGCATTACCCGAATTACATCTCGGCAATGCCATTATTAAACCTTCCCGTTATGTACAGAACAACCAGTTTTCCCCGCTGAAAAAATATCCCTTGGTGGAACAGTTCCGTTATCCACTATGGCAGGCTAAACCGGTCGAGCCGCAGCAAGGGGTAAAACTGGAAGGCGCATCCAGCAATTTCATCTCGCCGCAGCCGGGTAATATTTATATTCCTCTCGGCCAACAAGAGCAGGGGCTGTACCTCGTCGAGGCGATGGTAGGTGGGTATCGGGCGACGACGGTGGTGTTTGTTTCCGATACCGTGGCGCTTAGCAAAGTGTCAGGTAACGAGCTTCTGGTATGGACCGCGGGTAAAAAACAGGGTGAAGCGAAGCCCGGCTCAGAGATCTTGTGGACTGACGGTCTTGGCGTGATGACCCGCGGGGTGACCGATGACAGCGGTACTTTGCAGTTACAACATATATCGCCAGAACGTTCATACATTCTGGGTAAGGATGCTGAAGGCGGCGTTTTTGTCTCCGAGAACTTCTTCTACGAAAGCGAAATCTACAACACCCGCTTGTATATTTTTACCGATCGCCCGCTATATCGCGCAGGCGATCGTGTCGATGTTAAAGTGATGGGCCGCGAGTTCCGCGATCCGTTGCATTCATCCCCCATCGTCAGCGCCCCGGCGAAGCTTTCGGTGCTGGACGCTAACGGCAGTCTGTTGCAAACCGTCGATGTCACGCTGGATGCGCGCAATGGCGGGCAGGGAAGTTTCCGCCTGCCAGAAAATGCCGTTGCCGGAGGTTATGAGTTACGTCTTGCTTACCGCAATCAGGTCTATAGCAGCAGTTTTCGCGTGGCAAACTACATCAAGCCACATTTCGAGATTGGTTTAGCTCTCGACAAAAAAGAGTTCAAAACTGGCGAAGCGGTCAGCGGCAAACTGCAACTGCTCTACCCGGATGGCGAGCCGGTAAAAAATGCCCGCGTGCAGTTAAGTTTGCGCGCTCAGCAATTATCAATGGTCGGTAACGATTTGCGTTATGCCGGACGTTTCCCCGTGTCGCTGGAAGGCAGCGAAACGGTGTCCGACGCCAGCGGTCATGTGGCGTTAAATCTCCCCGCCGCCGATAAACCGAGCCGCTATTTGTTAACCGTCTCCGCCAGTGACGGCGCGGCGTATCGCGTCACCACCACCAAAGAGATCCTCATTGAACGCGGCCTGGCGTATTACTCTTTAAGTACCGCCGCACAATACAGTAATAGCGGCGAGTCGGTTGTGTTCCGTTATGCCGCGCTGGAATCTTCAAA
>NZ_JBQZXC010000223.1:0-3023 GCF_053555815.1 Shigella sp. SIG6
AATTTTTTGCTTCGCCGATAGGTGCAAAAAATACGGCTCGCTGTGTAAAGACTATCGCGCCAAAGCCCAGCGTACATGCCATCCCTAAATAGACCGGCATACTTTCGTGCGGCAGCATAATCAACAGTACGAGCGCAGCGGTACTGATGATAAAGGTGTAGCATAGATATTTACTCGGCGATTTCAGGATCTTATCTGAAATCATGCCACCAATCGGTCCACCAATCATTTTCAGACAGTATTGGTTAATGATGCCGTAAGCCCCCACCAGCGCAACGGGCAATAGATAGATGTTTTTCAGGAATGGAATGAAGAATGTCAGGCCACAGTAAACCGCGTAAACGAAGAAGACGTTGAAAGCGATAAGCCAGATGGTTTTGTCTCTCAGCACCGAGGTCATACTGGTGTTTTGCGATGCTCCGTCTTCTTTTTTCACCTCAACGGACGGTGCCTCTTCTTTGTCATTCAGGACAAAGAAAATAATAATGCCTACGGCAATCACAATAAGGGAATAGAACCAGATGCCTGCTTTAAAACCTAATAAGCCACTGCCAAACCAGGTAAATACTGCCAACGCAGAAAATGCCACCACGGTATCGACAATGCCACGCCCTGTTTCGAAGAAGCCAAACAACCGACCTTGTTGTTCGCTATTGCCCAATCGACTTACCGACTTGAGCAAGACCGGCCAGTTCATCATGTCGCAAGTAACGCCAAATAGCGCCCAGACAAAGAGGATGCCCCAATACCCCGGCATTGTCGTCAAATAAACACCCAGTAATCCTGTCGCAATGAGTGAGAATGACATGGTGTATCTGCGCGGTAGTTTATCGGCAAAATAAATAGACAGAAAAAAGCCCACTGTGGTGACAAATGAGTTTACCGACATAGCATTACCAATTTGACCATTGGTCAAATGGAAATATTCCTGCATCGGGATATAAAACGCATCTTTCAGCGACGGTAATTTATAAATTGTACCGCCACACAGTGTTAATAGACTAAATAACGCCCATTTCTTTTTCGTGAGCATAACATCCCCTAAGCGATTTTTAAAATCACTGTTTTAAAGGCAATAAGATACCGACCATTCATATGGAATGGTTTTATTAACTGCGTATGAGTTAAAACTTATTAGTGGTTCAGAAGATGGTTTGCCTCTTGTTTGATTTGTTGTAGTACGTTACGCACATGATTTATCTGATTAATTGCATCTTCTTTTTCTTTACGTAACCGCGCATCCAGTAAATGATTTTCTGGTAGGGGTGTTTCACTCATCTGGCGATAAGGGATCCACGGATTATCATCTTCGTCTTCAAAGCGGAACACCGGCGCATAGTAATCAACCTCTTCTTCCAGGCCATATGCCGTCACCTGCGGCTCATCATCACCAAGGCAGATAAGGTGAGTTAATAACGCTTTGAATGGCATATCACCCTGACCTGAAATACAGGCTTTATGACCCAGGCCACCCTGTTCTTTAACGATCAAGGCATCTTTAATATGGACCTGGGTAATATGCGGTGCCATCGTTTTTAAGGCGTCGATGGGATGCTCATTTGCATTGATCATGTTAGCAAAATCAAACAGTAAGGAAAGAGACTCCATCTCACTTTCTTTGACCAGCGACACCAGCTCATGACTTTTTAAATCTTCATGCTGCTCAATCGTAAAAGTCAGGCCGCTGTCCTGATACGTTTCCCGTACATAGGCAATGTCGTTAGCGATAATCGATAATACGTCGCGCAAATTACCTTCATAACGTGGATAAAAACGTACGGACGTTGCCCCAGTTTTCAACGCGATGGCGACGGCTTCGTCAATAGATGCCTTATCTGAAGCGCTGGTTTCAATATGAATATCAAGGTTCAGACGGCGGGCTTTATCCCCAAAGGCAGAGAGTTCTTTATCGTCCATATTACCAAGAGAAAAACGCTCGCCATCCAGAACATGGATTTTGACGCCACGTAGATTATTTTCACTTGCGATATCAAGTAAATCAGCAGGCAACACTCTTTCCAGCCGCATATTTAAATGAAAGGCATAAGCATGTAAATAAAGAGGAAGAGTGTCGACACGTTGTAGAATCTTTCTTGCGTTATTTATTGTCACCATAAAACACCTACAGATTAATGATGAGGTCTACGGCCTCAAATCGCCAATATTCAATATCTATCTGGACAATATTGCCTTGCTGGTCGGCGCGATGCTTTTCAATTAAGATCGCTGGCATACCCGCAGAACCGCCAAGATACTTGCTGATATCGCCCGGCATTCTGACGGGTTTGAAAATCAATTTTTTTACTACCGTCTCTTTTTGGTAGCACTTTTCCCAGACTGCAGAAAATGAGTGGTTTTCAAGTTGTTCAATAAAACCCGGAGCAACTTCAGGATTAATATATGTTTCGTGATAGAAAACTTTATGTCCTTCCAGCGCCCCCCAGCCGGTGATGCGATAGAGTTCAGTTGATGGCGTCACTGCAATCAGTGGCGCGAGCGTCTCGGGAATATCGCTGGTACGGTTTTTCTCGGTAAACCCCCAAGAAGGCTCTCGCCCTTGCTCAATTGCGGCCCGCTGAAAGCTCGCCGACAGCTCCGGACTGTAATTAAATCGCGGCTGGGTCACGAACCACCCCTTACGATCCTTACGGAAGATTTTGGATTCTGCCTCGAGGTTCAACAACGCCTGGCGCAGCGTCATACGTTTAATGCCCAGCAGTTCTCCCAGCTCTCTTTCTGAAGGGAGTTTTCCACCCGACGTGGTGATGCCATCTTTCAACCACCGATCCAGTTTCTCTTTTGCATTTTCTACGGTGGATTGATTCTCCGCCATTGTTTAATCCTTTTGATTTAAACCAGATGAAGCATCTTACGCTTACGCCAAAAAAGAAAGCAATTAACGGTGTATGACTTTGCAGATAATTGTGACAAAGCTCTCTATTGACGTAATCACAGACTTATAAGGGAGATACTCGCATTGGTGTGCGCTCACGACAGGTAAAAAAAAACCTGCCATCGCTGGC
>NZ_JBQZXC010000224.1:0-2932 GCF_053555815.1 Shigella sp. SIG6
TGAGGAGTCCCCAGAAAAGAAGACAGGCATAGAGTTTTGTGATCTACTGATTGCGCTAACAAATTCAATGAGATCACCTCTATGCCTGCCCGTTAAGTATGTCAGGCTTTTTTCCGTAATGCTCTAACTTCCACGCATTGGTTTCTGACATCAAATAAGGCTATGACTTTCTCTCCCTTTTAATCTCATTCTGATCTAAAACCATATCTTAAAAAAATGCATGGGTATTTTAATTATTTTGATGTTGATCTAACGCACTCAAGGACCATTTTATTACCGATTATCCATTCTATTTAACTGTTGCGATATAAATGTTTGTTTTAGGTGCTTTAATTCAGTACAAGTCATCAAACCGTACCAGACCCTGACTGTCAGTGACACCGACAGGTGGGGGCGGCGGTGTTGGGGTCAAACTGAGTGTGTCTGCCTCTGGCCCACAGAGCCAGCTCTGCCGCCATTGCCCGTGGATGATACTCCAGCTGCACGTTGAGACCGGAAACTGGGTTGTTGTTCTCATCCACGAACTGCAGCGCCAGCCAGTGCATCCGCTGCTTACCGCAGGCGACTTCTTTGTACTTCATTTTGTGACTCAGGCAGGTGACTGTCGTGTTGCCTGTTGCGTCCATTTTGCGGTTAAACCCTTTTAATTCAATTTGTTAAATTGCTTTCCACCTTTTGCGGGGCGCGACTTAACCAAAATATTCACTGTTATCATAATATGCAATGGGCTGGAGGTTGCAGGTCATTTAGGGATTTTCTGTAAGCCCCGTTTTGCAGAACGTTCTATCTCCGATTGAGATCCTGTCTCTCGGTATTACCGGTAGTCTGGCCATAATCCCCTATGGATCATATTGATATAGTAGGCATAACACCCAAAAGTTGACTAAAGCTAAATCAATCAGAGTGAAAAATGTTCGGTTTGATGTAGGGGGGGACTGAGGAGGGGCCAACGCAGGTGGTATGCGTTTTACTTCAGACCGGACAAAGACCGGATGTATCCGTGCAGTAATGAATCCGTTAGCCAGGTGCTCATGTGGAAATAGTGTCTATTGGGGATTTGAAGTTTGACAGAAAAGGCCACAGTGACCAGAAGGGGGCTACTTAGAAGAAATGTTCAGGCTGGATGGAAGAGGTAAAGCAGTGACATCAGCATTCAAAGTGACCGGATATCTACCAGAACCCCAGAAAGCAAAAAACCAGCCCGTAGGCTGGTTCTTCTAAATAGTGGTGCCCGGACTCGGAATCGAACCAAGGACACGGGGATTTTCAATCCCCTGCTCTACCGACTGAGCTATCCGGGCAACGGGGCGCATTAAACCTGATTCGCCTCGTCTCGTCAATCAAATTTCTTCAATTTACTGCAGACTGCACAATCTATCATCACTTTGCCGCTATTGCACGCATTGTCAGGCAAACCAGGCGGTCCAGGCGGCGGAAAGCGGCATTGCCAGAAGGAGTGCTGGAAGCATGTTGACCACCGGGAACATTTTAATGCCACAGATGCGTAATCCGGTTGCCAGCAGCAATAAACCGCCTACGGCGCTGAAGTCTGCCATCATCGACGGTGTGGTCAGCGGTAATATCAGCGCGGCAGCCCACGCCAGCGTTAACTGGATGATCAGTAATGGGATGATCAGTAATGGGATACTAATTACCGACACCGCAATACCCAGCGAGCAGGCGAAGATCATCGCCGTAAAGAAATCAAGAAATGACTTGGCGATTAAAATACTCGGATCGCCGGTCATTCCTTCGTTCATCGCCCCGAAGATCCCGGTGCCGCTGGCGCAAAACAGGACAATAATCGCGACATAATTCTGAATAAAAGATTCATGCGCTGGCTTCTTACGTGAGTGACGAAACAGATTTTGTGCTTTGGCGACTGCTGTATTGACACCTTTCTCCAGCAAACAAATTTCGCCAATTAGAGCGCCAAGTAGCGTAGCTAAAACCATCGCTGGAAGGTTGGCGCATTTCACAACCAGTAAAATACCAATCCCCAGCGATGCCAGACCAAAAATAGATGTCATGGAGACGCGGATACGTTCCGGTAAGCGTTGGCTGAGCAGTGCGCCGAGAACGCCACCCAGTAAGACTGCACTAGCGTTGATAAAAGGGCCGATGACCACAAGAGTTCCTGTTAGCTGTATTGTTTGATTTTCTTATTATGAACTTTTTGCCTTGTTGATGGCTTGTCTGGTCGCAAAGTCCTGGCTTGCACGCCTTAGCGAAAGGTGCCATGATTGCGCGAATTTTCTCCTCTCTGTACGGAGTTTGCCCGATGCACGCCATCTCCTTACATTCTCTCGCTTATCGCCGTTTCGCGCGAAACGTTTCCCTTTCTATGTTACTGCTCATGCGGTGAAGTTAACGCACGCTCACTGCAGGACAACAGTAAAATCAGAGCGTTTCTGCTTTTACTGATGTCTGGCGGTCGGAGCTGGTGACCAGTTTGACCCATATCTCATGGGGCAGGGTTTTCCACCTTGTCCGGTATTCTTACTTCCCCGAAACGGGTTTGCGCTTATGAAATCAATGAATATTGCCGCCAGTAGTGAACTGGTATCCCGACTTTCTTCTCATCGCCGCGTGGTGGCGTTGGGAGATACTGATTTTACGGACGTCGCGGCAGTCGTCATTACCGCTGCGGATAGTCGCAGTGGCATTCTTGCGTTGCTTAAGCGCACCGGTTTTCATCTACCGGTGTTTTTGTATTCCGAACATGCTGTTGAATTACCTGCGGGCGTTACGGCGGTAATCAACGGCAACGAGCAGCAGTGGCTGGAGCTGGAATCCGCAGCCTGTCAGTATGAAGAGAATTTGCTGCCACCGTTTTATGACACGCTGACGCAGTACGTTGAGATGGGCAACAGCACCTTTGCTTGCCCTGGACATCAACATGGTGCGTTCTTTAAAAAGCATCCTGCCGGAC
>NZ_JBQZXC010000225.1:0-2896 GCF_053555815.1 Shigella sp. SIG6
TATTTTTGATATCCAATTTTTTCGTGGTGTATATGTCTAATAAAATCTTTACGCATTCCCTACCTATGCGCTATGCCGATTTTCCAACGCTGGTTGATGCTTTGGACTACGCCGCTCTGAGTAGCGCCGGAATGAATTTTTATGACAGACGTTGCCAACTTGAAGATCAACTGGAATATCAGACATTAAAAACGCGTGCCGAAGCTGGTGCGAAGCGGTTGTTATCGCTGAACCTGAAAAAAGGCGAACGCGTGGCGCTGATTGCCGAAACGAGTAGCGGGTTTGTAGAGGCTTTTTTTGCCTGTCAGTATGCTGGCTTAGTCGCCGTCCCGTTGGCGATTCCAATGGGCGTCGGTCAGCGGGATTCCTGGAGCGCCAAACTCCAGGGTTTACTGGCAAGTTGCCAGCCCGCAGCCATTATCACTGGTGATGAGTGGTTGCCACTGGTCAATGCCGCGACGCATAACAACCCCGAATTACATGTTTTAAGCCACGCTTGGTTTAAGGCATTACCGGAAGCCGATGTTGCGCTCCAGCGTCCAGTTCCGAACGATATCGCCTACCTCCAGTACACCTCCGGCAGCACCCGTTTTCCCCGTGGCGTCATTATCACCCATCGCGAAGTGATGGCTAATCTACGTGCTATAAGCCACGATGGCATTAAATTACGCCCTAGCGACCGCTGCGTCTCCTGGCAGCCTTTCTACCATGATATGGGACTGGTCGGCTTTCTCCTGATCCCCGTCGCCACGCAACTTTCAGTAGATTATTTGCGCACTCAGGATTTTGCCATGCGTCCTTTGCAATGGCTTAAATTGATCAGTAAAAATCGCGGCACCGTTTCCGTTGCGCCGCCGTTTGGCTATGAATTGTGCCAACGCCGCGTGAATGAAAAAGATCTCGCTGAACTGGATCTTTCCTGCTGGCGCGTCGCTGGTATTGGTGCTGAGCCGATCTCCGCAGAACAACTCCATCAATTCGCTGAATGTTTCCGTCAGGTTAACTTTGACAATAAAACTTTCATGCCGTGCTACGGACTGGCAGAAAATGCGCTGGCTGTCAGCTTCTCTGATGAAGCCTCCGGGGTTGTGGTTAACGAAGTGGATCGCGACATCCTCGAATATCAGGGTAAAGCCGTCGCGCCGGGTGCAGAGACACGCGCCGTATCGACTTTCGTCAACTGCGGCAAAGCGTTGCCGGAACATGGTATTGAAATCCGCAATGAAGCAGGTATGCCGGTCGCGGAACGTGTGGTAGGCCATATTTGCATCTCCGGTCCCAGTCTGATGAGCGGTTACTTTGGCGACCAGGTTTCGCAAGACGAGATTGCCGCGACGGGCTGGTTAGACACCGGCGACCTCGGTTATCTGCTGGACGGTTATCTGTATGTCACCGGACGCATTAAAGATCTGATTATTATTCGTGGCCGTAATATCTGGCCGCAGGATATTGAATATATAGCGGAACAGGAACCGGAAATTCATTCTGGCGATGCGATTGCTTTTGTTACCGCCCAGGAAAAAATCATTTTGCAGATCCAGTGTCGGATCAGCGACGAAGAACGTCGCGGGCAGCTTATCCACGCGCTGGCGGCACGGATCCAAAGCGAATTTGGCGTGACCGCGGCTATCGATCTGTTGCCGCCCCACAGTATTCCCCGAACGTCCTCCGGCAAGCCTGCCCGTGCAGAAGCGAAAAAACGTTATCAGAAGGCTTATGCTGCCAGTCTTAATGTGCAGGAATCCCTGGCATGAATCAAACTGTCGCGGTGACAGGCGCTACCGGGTTTATCGGTAAATATATTATCGATAACCTGCTCGCCCGCGGCTTTCACGTTCGCGCATTGACGCGTACTGCCCGCGCTCACGTCAATGATAATCTCACCTGGGTGCGCGGTTCGCTGGAAGATACTCATTCACTTAGCGAGCTGGTTGCCGGAGCCAGCGTAGTGGTCCATTGCGCCGGGCAAGTGCGCGGGCACAAAGAAGAGATTTTCACCCGCTGTAACGTTGACGGCAGCCTGCGCCTGATGCAAGCAGCAAAAGAGAGCGGCTTTTGCCAACGTTTTCTGTTTATCTCTTCGCTGGCGGCGCGCCATCCCGAGCTCTCTTGGTATGCAAAATCCAAATACGTCGCCGAGCAACGACTGGCAGCAATGGCGGACGAAATTACGCTGGGCGTTTTTCGCCCGACAGCCGTGTATGGTCCCGGCGATAAAGAGTTAAAACCGCTGTTTGACTGGATGCTACGCGGCCTGCTGCCACGACTTGGTGCGCCAGATACACAACTCTCTTTTCTTCACGTCACCGATTTTGCGCAAGCAGTGGGTCAGTGGTTAAGCGCCGAAACTGTACAGACGCAAACCTATGAATTATGCGATGGCGTCGCCGGTGGCTATGACTGGCAACGCGTACGACAGCTTGCCGCCAAAGCCCGTTGTGGTTCCGTGCGAATGGTTGACATTCCTCTGCCGGTACTCACAGGCCTTGCGGATATCAGTACCGCGTTGAGTCGCCTGGCAGGTAAAGAACCTATGCTGACCCGCTCGAAAATTCGTGAATTAACCCACGCC
The DNA here is from genome assembly GCF_053555815.1 of Shigella sp. SIG6. NCBI lineage: Bacteria > Pseudomonadati > Pseudomonadota > Gammaproteobacteria > Enterobacterales > Enterobacteriaceae > Shigella > Shigella sp. SIG6. Next base: position 2,573 of record NZ_JBQZXC010000225.1, read on the forward strand.
GACTGGTCGGCAAGTAATAACCGTATTTCTGAAGATATCAATTGGTTTCCCGGGATTAGCCTGGAACACGCATTACGCAACGGGCTATTTTGATTGTCTTGTTTTAAAGGTGTGTTAACGTTTCTATGGTAAATCGTGAAATAGTAATGGATTACATCCTTTCCTGTTTACAGGATTTGGTCGAAAACGGTGTGGAAATTAAGCCCGACAGCGATCTCGTCAACGATCTTGGCCTGGAGTCGATCAAAGTGATGGATCTCTTAATGATGCTGGAAGACAGATTCGATATTTCCATTCCTATTAATATTCTGCTGGATGTCAAAA
>NZ_JBQZXC010000226.1:0-2756 GCF_053555815.1 Shigella sp. SIG6
GATGCTCTCTCTTGGCGGTTACGCTGGGTATAAATATCTGGTGGTCGCCGCGGCGGTTAGCGTCTGGTGGTTAGGTATGGCTCTGCGCGGTTATAAAGTTGCTGATGACAGAATCTGGGCGCGCAAGCTGTTCGGCTTCTCTATCATCGCCATCACTGCCCTCTCGGTGATGATGTCCGTTGATTTTATGGTACCGGACTCGCATACGCTGCTGGCTGCTGTGTGGTAACAAAACCTCTCTATTAAAAAGGTGCTACGGCACCTTTTTTATTGTCTGAGATCAGAGATACGGCTAATAACCGTATCTCTTGACAGAGTGAGCAGATGCACATAAATTAATCATACGGTTGATAGCCGTATTATGTATGAGATCGACTCCCTACGATTTCATTCAGTTAATCAAAGAAGTCATAATGCTTGGAAAAACAGCCGCTCTATACGATGTCGATAAAACGCTGAAAAATGCGCGGGTCGAACTCAAAACTAGTCCCGACGCCAAAAACAAACTTCGTGAAGCTGCGCAAGCCGTTGGGGTAGATTTAAGCGCTTTTATTTTGAGCGCTGCTATGGAACGCGCCGAAAGTGTGCTTGATAACCAACGTCGCCGTGAGCTTTCGAATCAAAGCTGGGAACTGATGAACCAACTCATCGCTGAACCTGCTCAACCGACGCTCGCCCTCAAGGCGTTAATGAAAAGGAAAAACAGCGATGGTCGACAAGCATGAAGAGATTACTCTGTCCATAGTCCTCTCCTGTAATTATCAGTCTGATATTACTTATCCTGGGCAAAAACAGTTTGATTGCGGTAACCCTGTTATCGATAAATTTGTACGCGCATCGCTAAAGAAAAGTGTGCGTAATAGCGACTGTGCGGCTAAAGCACTTATTGACAGACAAAGTGGTGAACTGATTGGCATCTGTACTTTTACGGCATATTCGCTGGAAAGACAACGCGTTTCTGGCGTCCTTCAGGGTTCACAACCTTCAGAAATTGGTGTTGTCAGATTAGTCATGTTGGGGGGAGCGCGGAAGTATCAAAAGCGGGGCTTTGGTCAGGACCTACTATGTGATTTTTTTGAACATGTAAAAAAAATTCACCAGGCATTACCAATTAAAGGGGTTTATCTTGATGCTGACCCTGCCGCCATTAACTTTTATGCTCGTCTCGGCTTTGTTCAGCTTTCAGCGACACCAAATGCTTTTGGTGCTGTACCTATGTTTTTGGCGATTCAGCATATTCTCGCGGCTTAGATTATTATCGCCACCCGCCAGGGCAAGTTTTGCCTTAGCCGGGGGCTGAGCAGCGTTACCACTTTTGTTCAATTGCCCCCGCTTTCAGCAACTCCACATCCTTGCCGTTAATAGTTGCCGTTGCGGCAACGATTGTGGTCCTTACAGTTGCACAAGATTTTCGCTCAAATTCCGGTTTATAAAGAATAAGAGACGAATTACTGGTAAATGAACCAAATAGGTAATCAGTAAAGCTAATATTCAGCCGGTTTAAACCGAAAGGCGCGAAGCCAACCGTTTGGTTAATCTCCTTACCGGATGGGCGACGAATGCTGAATGTCACGCGAAGATTGGCCACTTCGCCTAATTTATTGGTGGTGGCGAAGAGGCTATCCATGCAGGAAAAACCTTTATCTAAAAAATTATCCCGCATCCCAGAACGGGTAACCGTGATCACGGGTAACGTATCCTCAACCGTTTTTCTGTCAATCATGTCTTTTCGACAAGTAGCCAGAAAGTCTTCCGGGCACCATAAATGTGGACACCTTTATCAAGGTATTCCTTCGCTTTCTTACAATCTACCTCAACATACTGACCATTGGCGTACATCATGCCCAACCTGGACCATGCTAAATTCATACCTTGCTGCGCGGCCTGATTAAATAGTGCATACGCTTTGGCATAATCCACCCGCACCTGCTCACCGTCGTAGTAGATACTCCCCAGCGCTAACGGAGCTTCTCTGTCACCTTGTTTAGCGGTTAACTCGAACCATTTAATCGCTTCCTGAACATCAGGTTTGGTATCATAGCGAGGCTGATAATATTCCCAGCCTAACAGGCTCTGCGCGTCGATATCTCCCGATTCAGCCATTTTATGCAGTGTATTTATAACATCGGGAGCAGATTTACCACCGTATATGCTGTCATACAATTCATGCGCTTTCTTACTTGCCACCACGCCTGATGAAACTATCAGCATTAAAGAAAATAATATTCTATTAGGCAACATAAAATATCTCTTATTTATCTTGTACCTGAATATGCTCTTCTTTTAATAAATCACGTTGTTTTCCATTCAGTATCGCTGTCGCAAATTTAATAGAATAAGTCAAATCATGAAAATCGCATAAATTACGATTATACATTGGGATGTCTATATAGCTTTTTCTTATATGACTGGAATTATTATACATATCCACACCGAGCGTATTCAAACTAAAAGGAGGGACAGAAAGAGTATATTCTTTACTCACTCCCTCCCCCCCCTTTTAGCTCAAGCGTCAACTGCAAATTAGTTATACTACTAATTTTATCTGCATTAATTTCAATACTGACATCGCATATTTTGGGTTTTTCATTTGCGTTAAAGCCATAGGTCTCGTAATGTTTTAACGTGATGTAAGGTAAAGTATCACCCTGTGTTTCTCGGGTTTTCTGATCTTGATTACAACGGGTTAAATATTCATCCTTATTGAATTTCATTGAATATTTCCCCGCACCTTTTTCGTAATAATCCCATACCTT
>NZ_JBQZXC010000227.1:0-2753 GCF_053555815.1 Shigella sp. SIG6
CCTATAGATGCACAAAAAACGGGCAAAACTACCTGGTTCGCAAAACTGCGTCTAAAGTTAAACTGGGACCTCGCGAGCAAGGGTGAGACGATGGCGCTTTACACAATTGGTGAAGTGGCGTTGCTTTGTGATATTAATCCTGTCACGTTACGCGCGTGACGCAACATTTTTAAAAATCGAAGAAGATCGTCCAGGAGCGCCGTTTTTCAAGGGTTGGATAGATGATTCGTTTACCATGTCGACGAACTTCGACGAATTTCGCCGATAAAAAGTGTCCCATACATGCCCCATTGATGCCCCATAAACAATATCAGGAATTGACACTGGTTATCCATACAGATAAAAATAACACCTGTACATAACTACAGTTACAGGAGGGTGTTATGCGTGTTGAGATCTGTATCGCTAAAGAAAAAATCACTAAAATGCCAAACGGTGCTGTGGATGCGTTAAAGGAAGAATTAACCCGACGCATCAGTAAACGTTATGACGATGTAGAGGTGATCGTAAAAGCCACCAGCAACGATGGCCTTTCTGTTACACGCACCGCAGATAAGGATTCTGCAAAAACATTTGTTCAGGAGACTCTGAAAGATACCTGGGAGTCTGCTGACGAGTGGTTTGTTCACTAATAAACACGTAAAATCGGTAACGGCTGGAAATCATTCAATACTCGCACTATCGAAAGTTTACCAGCCAACCGCAGCACGTCCTGCATACGTCGTGTCTGCGGTTTTTCTTTTTCGCTTACATTGTGTCTGGTTCTTCCGGCCACTCAATATCAGGTGCAGTTGATGTATCAACACGGTTCAGCAACACCCGATACTTCTTCCAGGCTTCCAGCAACGAGTTTTCTTCCTCCGTTGCGATCTCCAGATCTACAGCATCCTGAAGTGGCGCAATATGCTCACTGAATCCCTGGATGTAGAACTGTGTGGTGACGGTCTTCCAGCCATTCGGCTCCTGCTGTATCGAAGCATACCAGGCTATTTCAATATCGCTATGCTGCGGCAGCATTTAACCCCTTGTAATTCATCGCCATAATTGATTTAATTCACAAATAAAACTATAATATGGTGAAATTAATGAAAAAAAACACAGATGATGGGGCTAAAATTTACACACCACTTACCCTAAAGCTTTATGACTGGTGGGTTTTGGGAGTATCAAATCGGCTTGCATGGGGATGTCCTACAAAGGAACACCTTCTTCCACACTTTCTGGAACATTTAGGTAACAACCATCTGGATATTGGTGTTGGAACTGGGTTTTACCTTACTCACGTACCTGAGAGTAGTCTGATATCTTTAATGGATTTGAACGAAGCTAGCCTGAACGCGGCATCTACAAGGGCTGGGGAATCAAAAATTAAACATAAAATTAGCCATGATGTTTTTGAACCTTATCCCGCGGCGTTACATGGTCAATTTGATTCCATTTCTATGTTTTACCTTCTTCACTGCCTGCCTGGAAATATATCTACAAAAAGCTGTGTAATACGCAATGCGGCGCAGGCCTTAACTGATGATGGAACTCTATACGGAGCCACAATTCTTGGCGATGGAGTTGTGCACAATAGCTTCGGTCAAAAACTGATGCGCATTTACAATCAGAAAGGCATCTTTTCAAACACAAAAGATTCCGAAGAAGGCTTAACACATATACTCTCAGAGCATTTCGAGAATGTTAAAACCAAGGTTCAAGGTACTGTAGTAATGTTTTCCGCTTCAGGGAAAAAATAGCATCCAACCGCAGCACGTTCTTGCTTAAGACGTGCTACGGTTTCCTTTACGATTTGGGGTTGCGACTTTACCTCTATTGATAATGCATTCCGGCAGAACGTTCAAATATGAACGTACGATATTTAACTAACCGAAAAACAAAATATAGCACAGGCGAGACATTTACCATCTAAGAAAATAGTATCGTTTTTTTACAGTTAAATCAACATCTCTTCCTTAAAATGAAAACAATAAATTTCAATCCTGAAACATTTTATTTCAGCTTATTATTTCCCAGTATCACATTTTATCAGGATATCCTTCTGCGAGGTTATTATGCTTCCTGTAAATAATCCCCCCCTATCCACTGGAAACGTCTCTTTTTACAGAACTACATCAATCGACAATGTTCACAATAATTATCTCTCCGAATGGGTTGAATGGACTAAAAACAGCATTTCCGGAGAAAACAGGGAAACTGCTTTTACCCGGCTCCAATTATGTCTGGAGAACAGTGAAACATCGTTGGACTTATCTTGTTTAGGTCTCAGATCTCTACCACGATTGCCTGACAATCTTGATGAAATTAATGTAAGCAATAACCAACTATCAATGCTCCCCGAGCTACCAAGGGCATTGAAAGAGCTGAATGCAAGCAGTAATCAATTATCTGCACTTCCTGAATTACCAGTGTCGCTGGAATATATAAATGTGAGTGATAACCATTTGTTCGCACTTCCTGAATTACCTGCGTCACTAGAATATATTAATGTAAGTGACAATCACCTGTCTGTACTTCCGAGGTTACCAATGTCATTGGAATTACTTGATGCAGCCAGAAATGCTTTGGAAGTAATACCAGATTTTCCAGAAAGAGATGATCATATTATAAGAATATTCTGGCTTAATCAGAACCGGATCACGGCAATTCCGGAAAGCATACTTGGCCTCAGTTCTGATAGCGTTGTCAATCTTAGAGAAAATCAACTATCTCCCAGAATAATGCAAACTTTGTTACAACAAACCGCCCAA
>NZ_JBQZXC010000228.1:0-2702 GCF_053555815.1 Shigella sp. SIG6
ATAACTGTCCAACTTTTTGGGGTCAGTACACCCTGGGGCTGCCACTCCAAACCAGACAATTTGGATGGTAGTCCCTTCTTCGCATGGAGGCAATATAAACATGCTGACGAAATATGCCCTTGTGGCAGTCATAGTGCTGTGTTTGACGGTGCTGGGATTTACGCTTCTGGTCGGAGACTCGCTGTGTGAGTTCACCGTAAAGGAACGTAATATTGAGTTTAAGGCTGTTCTCGCTTACGAACCGAAGAAGTAGCCGTTGTGCGGGGAGTAATCCCCGCATATCCGGTTGTCAGGTCAGAGTGGTAAGGCACCTGCTTTACACTTTCGCCCGCAGTCAGTGATGGCTGCGGGCGAATCGTACCAGATGTTGTCAATTAATCGTGTTGGCACAGAGTTATGACTATTTTTTCTTTTATCTGCCAGTGCACAGCAAACATCTCATTCTCACGATGAATGATGACCTGCTGTTTATTCCAGCTAATTATCTGATAGTCCAGAAAACCTGCATCAGTTTGGATCTCACTTGCCTTAAATGCGCTCTCTTTGGCGGAAAATGCAAGTGTCAGCGCCAGAGAAAAGGCTAAACCGCAGTCTGCGAGTCGCTCGTGTTCTGCTGGTGTAATAATGTTGTCTGTCAATTCGGTCGCTGTTTGCGCAGAAAAAATTTCTTCGATATCAACGCCAATCGGTTGACGGGAAACCACGGCCAATGCTGTAGCCCCGCAGTGGCTAATACTGCCGTATACCTCCGCAGGCCACACCGGTTGGCGTAGCTCGCCGATTGCGGGCACACATTTATAGCCATATTCCCGCAAGGCATAAACAGCAGCGATCCGTCCGGCTAAATGCTCTGTTTTACGTTTACGTCCAGCGTGTTGCAGTTGTGCGTAGTGCGGCAGCCAGAGTAAATCCTGCTCACAAAAATTCGCCGGATCGAACTCAACAAAATGCAGCGTATGTCCGGCAAAGGGGAGGGAGGTATGCGTAGTTTTCATATCGACCATATTCGAGACTGATGACAAACGCAAAACTGCCTGATGCGCTACGCTTATCAGGCCTACGTGATCCTGCAATATATTGAATTGGCAAGATCTTTGTAGGCCGGATAAGGCGTTCACGCCGCATCCGGCGTGAACGACGCGCACTTTGTCAACAATCTGACGTTAGCATCAGAAGTGAGTATTAATGCTCATATACCACGTACGTCCCGGCTCGTTATAGGTATACGCGCCGGCACCGGCGATATAGTTGGCTCCTGCCAGATCGCCCGTGGTCTGGGCATTACCTGCACGCCACAAACGTTTGTCGAACAGGTTGTCCACGCCGCCGGTCAGACTGACATTCTTCGTCACATCCCAGGTCGCGCTCAGACCCACAATGCTGTAAGGACTGATTTCTTTGGTTTCCGGGCCAACCGCTGGCTGACCTTTATAGTTGTACTTCTTCGGCTGCTGCTTGCCGTACCAGGTGAAGGTCGTTTGCATCGACAAATCTTCCCGTGCCTGCCAGCTCAGCGTTGAGTTCAACGTGTACTCCGGGATGATCGACAAACGGTCGCCCGTGGTTTTGTTTTCACTCTTCAGCATATAAGTGATGTTATTGGTCCACATCACCGTTTCGCTAACTGGTACGTTTAACGATCCTTCCAGACCTTCAACCACTGCTTTCGGCACGTTATCCCACTGATAGAGATCAGTGCCGACTGCGTTTTGCCCTACAGCCACATAGCCCGCTTCAATCTTATTGCGATAATCGTTACGGAACCAGGTGACGCCCGCCAGCCAGCCGTCGCGTTTGAACTCCAGACCAATCTCTTTGTTGATGCTGGTTTCTGCTTTCAGGTCATCGTTACCTTGCAGATAGCAGCCGCCCGCGCTGGCATAGCAGCCCTGACCTTTACTGTAGAGAATGTAGTTCGGGTTAGTCTGGTACAGGCTCGGCGCTTTATAGGCGCGGGCAATGCCTATTTTCAGCGTGAAGTCATCGCCTAAACCTTGCGATATGTTCAGCGCCGGGCTCCAGTTATTGCCGACAATACTGTGATGATCGAAACGCAGCCCCGGCGTTACGATGGTGCTGTCAGTCAGCTCCATGTTGTTTTCGGCAAACAGCGAGAAAATTTCTGCTTTTGAATACGGGCTACGGTCGGTGGCACTCACGCTATCAATAGCGCCACCGGTATTCGTTCCGGTCAGTGCCTGGGTGTTGGAACTTAAGTCCTTCATCCGTTGCTGATTCCACTCCGTACCCAGCGTCAGCGTCTGGTTAACGAGGAAATCAATCGGCAGGTTAACTTCGCTGTGCAGCATCACGTCATCGAGATCGATATCGACGAAATCCTGTGTCGCTTTTTCGTTAAATTTCCCTTCGGTACCGCCCGCCAGACCTTCCGGAATACGCGAGTTACGGGTGTGTTCATACTGCACCCAGTTGCTGGTGGTCACGCCGTTATCCCAGCCACCGTTCCAGGTCAGCGCGTAGTTCTGGCGATACAGGCGGTTGGTTTCATCGCCATATTTCGAGCGAGTGTAAGCGTCAGAGTTGGTGTTCTGGGTATCGCCCGCATACAGGTTACCCTGGCGGCTGTAACCCGCTTCCAGTTCCAGCGATTGCAATGGTGCGAAGTCCCAGCGCACCACGCCGTTAATATCTTTATTGATCACCCCTTCGCGCCCGGCTGGTAACGTCGTGGCATACGTTCC
>NZ_JBQZXC010000229.1:0-2692 GCF_053555815.1 Shigella sp. SIG6
AGGGGATTCTGTGCTGGTTTTTTGTTAGCGATAACAACAACCTGCGCAGTGCCAATAACGAAGAAAAACAGTCATTCCAGCTTAGCGACATCCTTGCCGTTTTGCGTATCAGCACCACTTGGTATTGCAGCATGGTGATTTTTGGTGTCTTCACAATCTACGCCATTCTGAGTTACTCCACCAACTATCTGACCGAAATGTACGGCATGTCGCTGGTGGCAGCGAGCTACATGGGGATTGTGATCAACAAAATCTTCCGCGCGCTGTGCGGCCCACTTGGAGGCATTATCACCACCTACAGTAAAGTGAAATCCCCTACCCGCGTGATTCAAATCCTTTCCATCATCGGTTTGCTGGCGTTGACAGCCCTGCTCGTCACGAACTCTAACCCGCAATCGGTCGCGATGGGGATTGGCCTGATTTTACTGCTGGGATTCACCTGTTACGCCTCACGCGGGCTGTACTGGGCCTGCCCCGGCGAAGCGAGAACACCGTCTTACATTATGGGCACCACGGTAGGTATTTGTTCGGTGATTGGATTCCTGCCGGATGTCTTCGTTTACCCGATTATCGGCCACTGGCAAGACACCCTGCCCGCTGCAGAAGCCTACCGCAATATGTGGCTGATGGGCATGGCGGCGCTTGCCATGGTGATTGTCTTTACCTTTTTGCTGTTCCAAAAAATTCGTACTGCTGATAGCGCCCCCGCAATGGCTAGCAGCAAGTAAGCCAGGAAAATTACAGGAGAAAAATCATGTCGAAAAAATACATCATAGGGATTGATGGCGGAAGTCAGAGCACAAAAGTGGTGATATACGATCTGGAAGGTAATGTGGTTTGCGAAGGGAAAGGCTTATTGCAGCCGATGCACACGCCAGATGCCGATACTGCAGAACATCCTGACGACGATTTATGGGCATCATTATGTTTTGCCGGTCACGATTTGATGAGTCAGTTTGCCGGGAATAAAGAAGATATTGTCGGTATTGGTCTGGGATCCATCCGTTGCTGCCGTGCGTTATTGAAAGCCGATGGCACGCCCGCTGCGCCGTTGATTAGCTGGCAGGATGCACGCGTAACGCGTCCCTACGAACACACTAATCCTGACGTGGCATATGTCACCTCTTTTTCGGGTTATCTGACGCATCGCTTAACCGGCGAGTTTAAAGATAATATCGCCAACTATTTTGGTCAGTGGCCGGTGGATTATAAGAGCTGGGCATGGAGCGAAGATGCTGCGGTAATGGAGAAGTTTAATATCCCCCGTCATATACTGTTTGATGTGCAAATGCCAGGCACTGTTCTTGGGCATATCACACCACAAGCCGCGCTGGCGACACATTTCCCAGCTGGGCTGCCGGTTGTTTGTACCACCAGTGATAAACCGGTAGAAGCTCTGGGGGCCGGATTACTGGATGATGAAACGGCGGTGATTTCACTCGGTACTTATATCGCGCTGATGATGAACGGCAAAGCCTTGCCGAAAGATCCGGTGGCGTACTGGCCGATTATGTCTTCTATTCCGCAAACATTGCTGTATGAAGGTTACGGTATTCGCAAAGGTATGTGGACGGTGAGCTGGCTGCGCGACATGTTAGGCGAGTCGTTAATTCAGGATGCCAGGGCGCAGGATCTTTCACCGGAAGATTTACTCAACAAGAAAGCCTCTAGTGTGCCACCTGGCTGTAATGGGCTGATGACGGTGCTGGATTGGCTGACCAATTCGTGGGAACCATACAAACGCGGGATTATGATCGGCTTTGATTCCAGCATGGATTACGCATGGATATATCGTTCGATACTGGAAAGCGTGGCGCTGACGCTGAAGAACAATTACGACAATATGTGTAATGAAATGAATCACTTTGCGAAGCATGTGATCATTACTGGCGGCGGTTCGAACAGCGATCTGTTTATGCAGATTTTTGCCGACGTGTTCAACCTTCCGGCACGACGTAACGCCATTAACGGTTGTGCAAGCCTGGGGGCAGCGATTAATACAGCGGTAGGTCTGGGGCTATACCCGGATTACGCAACGGCTGTCGACAAAATGGTTCGCGTGAAAGATATCTTTATGCCTGTTGAGAGCAATGCCAAACGCTACGACGCGATGAATAAAGGTATTTTCAAAGACCTAACCAAACATACTGATGTGATCCTGAAAAAATCGTATGAAGTGATGCATGGGGAATTGGGGAATGCGGATTCGATCCAGAGCTGGTCGAATGCGTAAGTGAGGAAGACCGGGCGGGAAACTGCCCGGCCTGAATATACCCGAATGGTTATCCCCGCTGACGCGGGGAACTCGAATAACTGACCAACATCTGGCTCTCTAAATCCGGTTTATCCCCGCTGGCGCGGGGAACACTCTAAACATAACCTATTATTAATTAATGATTTTTTAAGCCAGTCACAATCTACCAACTTTACAGGATCACACAAACAACACATCCATTATGTTAAAGAGCACTTAATCCATTGATTAAAAAGGTAAATATTTAAAATAACTCTATACAAACTAAAATCTACCAAACTTCGCCGCAATAATTTTCACTCCAGCGAAAAATTAACGCCGCAGAATTTGTAGAGAATGATAATGATTAGTCCGGGATGGGCAAGATGGATGAGTTTTCAGGGGCGACAAACAATACAAATGAGTGGAATTTTTTACAAGTTCCACCCATTTATAACG
>NZ_JBQZXC010000230.1:0-2629 GCF_053555815.1 Shigella sp. SIG6
GCCATTTCGTGTTATTGAACGCGCAAAAACTTCGTGATACCCAGCACATGATGCAGCAAATACTGCTGAGCCTTGTTCATGCGCTGTACGAAGGTAATCCGCAGCCGGTTTTTGCCAATACGGAAAAATTGAACGATGCTGTGGAAGAGCTGCGTCAGTTGCTCGATAACCACCATGACCTGAAAGTCGTGGAAACACCAATCTATGGTTATGTGTGGCTGAACATGGAAACGGCACATCAGCTTGAGTTGCTATCGAATCTGATTTGCCGGGCCTTGCGCAAATAATTCCTGAACTTCAGAATCATCTTGCTGCTGCTTCGATTCAGCAAGGATAAAGGGTATGATAGTGAAAAGGGATAAAAGCATTGTCATCTGCGGCAGCTATGAGTAATGTTGGCCCTAACGAATAGCGGTTGCTTAAACGAATCCGACTCTCACATTATCAGGGGTATAAAAATGGAAACTACCAAGCCTTCATTCCAGGACGTACTGGAATTTGTTCGTCTGTTCCGTCGTAAGAACAAACTGCAACGTGAAATTCAGGACGTTGAGAAAAAGATCCGTGACAACCAGAAGCGCGTCCTGTTGCTGGACAACCTGAGCGATTACATCAAGCCAGGGATGAGCGTTGAAGCAATCCAGGGCATCATCGCCAGCATGAAAGGTGACTATGAAGATCGCGTTGACGATTACATCATCAAAAATGCCGAGCTCTCCAAAGAACGCCGCGATATCTCCAAAAAGCTGAAAGCTATGGGCGAAATGAAAAACGGCGAAGCGAAGTAATTCCCGTTTTATTCAATGAGGGTTGCCCGGCAACCCTCATTGCTCATTGATTCTTATCTGTGTATCACCGTCATCATTCTCATCTGAGAACCAATCGAAATTAACAACAGCCTTCTTCTGTATGCAGCAAGGCAAAAAGTTCTGTAACTCCATTGTTATTAACTGCACTGGTTACTAACACGTTGTGCGCTCCAGCTTCCCGTAACCAACTTTTCACCAAAGATATTTGTTCCATGCTGGCTAAATCTGCTTTGGTTACTACTCCAATGACCGGGTGATTCATGGCCCGGTAGGGCGTTTTTACCTCTAATTCCTGCTTCAGCGCTGAGATTCCTGCTTGTTGCCGGAAAAGCAGGCACCTGCCGTCTGAACGGTATCGATCCGGAAGCGTATCTGCGCCATATTCTGAGCATACTGCTTGAATGGCCCTCCAACCGTGTTGACGAACTCCTGCCATGGAACGTAGTTCTCACCAATAAATAAGCGTCAATACGGTGCTCCGTTGACGCTGATATGACTTTCCGTGTCAAACCGGAATCTCTAATTTTGACGATTTTCTTTTTAGGTTTAATTCCCTGAGGGCGACGTAGCAGTAAATCCGACGGTGAATCATGCTGATATTCGCGGGTTGGATACCGCATTACAGAGGTCCGTCATATGAGCCTGCCACTTTCTTACGTCGCGAATCAGCTTTGTTCCGCCGTCGCCAAGCGCTAACGTGGGTTACTCTTGTACCGGGCTACGTCGCCTTCAGGGAACTGGTTATTCTCATTTTTTATTTGTGACATTGTGGTTGTTGTGCGACAGACATTGCTATTCGGCCCATATCCCAGATAAAACCCGCCAGCTCACGTGCAACAGCAACAATTGTAATATTGACATTCTTTCCTTTGGCCTGAAGTTTTCGATACCTCTTACAAAGCCTGAGTTGAGCATCCCATGCTCTGTCAATGACGGGGCGGGGTAAATTTTCCTGCCTTTTTTGTATTGCCGGACTGATGCGTGCCGGATGACGGTAACTCCACGCTGCCTCGACCAATAGCTTTCTGGCATAGCTGTTTCCGGCTTTGGTAATGCTGCCCTGATGTCTGCTTCCACCCGATGAATATTCTGATGGCGTGATACCAAACCATGACATCAATTGTCGTGGATGTTCAAAACGGGTCAGATCACCCAGTTCAGAAATTAATCCAACCGCAGTAATAAACTGAATCCCTCGCATGGCTTGCAGCGCCTCTACTACCGGATACAGCCTCCATTCGGTAACGGCCTCCTTCAGGGCGGATTCCAGCCGTTCACATTGTGCCTGCCGGTCTTCTATTGTACGACGGTGTTCGTCAAAAGCTAATTGTCGCCAGGGACTTTCGAATGAGTATTTGCTGAGCCAGCGTCGGTGTGCAGGGCCCCAATCTGCTCGCCCGACATAATGGACCCCATGAACCAGAAGAAACGATTTCAGACGTTGCCTTGCATGCCGTAAATCATCGCGGGCAGATGCCCATGCCCGGGCCAAATCCCGGAATGCCTCATCTTCAATGCCGGGTACGTAGACAGCAGAAAGATCTCCTGCACGCAGTGAACGCACAAGTCTGATGGCATCACGGCGATCGGTTTTAACCCGCTCCCCCGGTTTTTTCGGGATAAGTGAGGGGGCGCAGACCATGCAGTCAAAACCGGATTTCACCAGCCGACGATAAAGTCCATAACCACAGGGCCCCGCTTCATAAACGATACTGACCTGCGATGACTTTGACCTGAGACGTTTACAAAGATTCTGAATATCAGTAGGTGATGTGCCAATTTTACCCATCAGTTCAACAGGTTCTGAATTGATAGCATAA
>NZ_JBQZXC010000231.1:0-2623 GCF_053555815.1 Shigella sp. SIG6
AGGGACGAATAACCTTTAAACGAAATATTAAACGAGAATCCATCAGCCCGAATGGAAGGTTTTGCGAAACGTTAGGATCTGTTCCCATCCGAATATAATTTTGCGGGGGGAACTGAATATCCATCACACTATCAACCAGACTCATCGCACCTAATAGATAATCATTTAATTGCATATATTTATAATTATCGATAGTTTCCTGAACAATAAAGTTGGTGACATAACTACGGTATGTATAATTCACCAGCGTACCGGGTGGACAAATTGCTGAGACACCTACCCAGCCGGATTTTTCCGGTAAAACAACAATCTGCCTTGGCTGGTTATTGGTGCTATTAAAGATATTTGAGAGATCATAGTGTTCATCTTCTGCTACGCCAGTACTATTTGCACAAACAGTAGCCCAGGATATGTTTGCCAGACACAAACATGCCATCGCCAATAATAATCTGCAGATTATCTTCATTGATAATTTCCTTTATGAGCCAGGATGTGTGCAAACTGCCGAAATAACAGTGACGGCTTGCTGTAAGCTTTGCTTCGGCAATACATAGTGCGCAATGCAGCGTGAGTTCGCGCCGTCTCCCCACTGAACCAGTAATTCACCAGACAATGGCGCACCACTTAAATAAACTTGCCCGTCATCACCCACCATACTGGTTATTCCGGTACTGTTTTCCCGTACCAGTGATCCAAACGGCACCGGTTTTCCGCCTTGGGTAACGGTAATGAGCGCCCGCACGCCTATGCGGGTATCAAAATTGGCACGAACCAACGCGCCTTGCGTCGGCACAACGCTGCTAATATTTTTTTCAACATCGATGGAATTCCCCATCGTATTGGTATCAAGCGCGATACGGTTATACCGATAAACCGTGGCATACGGCATCACCGCATAGCCGCGCCAGTCGGTTAAAATGCCAGTTTGATTTTCAATGCGTACACCGCCTGCGCCAGGCGCTTTAATCAAAACATTGGTATCCCCTAAAGGCTGGCTCAGCGTTATGCCATTTTCGTGCCCGACCACACCGCCAGACAGCTGCCAGTTAACGTCATGTTGATCGCGGTCGTAGTTATACCCGACCCCCAGCGTACCGTAAGCGGCCTGCCAGTTTGCCGTGGCGCTGCCCGTATACCCATTATTCGAGGTATCACCCTGGCTTACGTGATAACTCAGGTTGTGGCCTTCCAGTAAGGTCCCACCTACACCTGCCAGCCAGCTATTTTGCCCGTTGCTGTTACGGTTGGCGTTAAAGGAGGCATAAGCGCGGTCGAGCGCATTTTCCCGGGTGTAGCGACGTTTGGTCAGAACATTGAAAGGCACTGAAACATTAAGTCCGACAATACGTTCGTTATCGGGGATCCCTACAGATTCATTCCACGAAAATGAGAGTGAATAACTGATGCCAACCCAGCTGCTGGTATACCCCACCTGATACCAGGTATCTGAATCCGAAGTATTCCAGTATTTTTGATGGGTACCAGAGATATAAAGCGAGCCAAAGTCATTAAGTGATTGTGAAATATTTAACTGCAAACGGTCTTTACGGCTAAAGCGTAAATTGTGGTAATTCACGATTATCGGTTCATCCCGATGCTCACCGTCGTAATCGTAATCGTAATCATAATCATAATCATAATCATATTCGTACCCCTCCATTCGACGATACGCAACATCATCAAGGGTATAAAAACCTTGTGTCGAATAGCGGTAACCCATTAACTGAAAATTGGTGCCGAAGGTGTTCATCGATTTCGCATAGAGGAAGCGAATGGAATCCCCCTCATGACGACTGTCGTCGGCTAACTGACTGCGCGCATGGGTCACATCCAGCGACACTGCCCCCCAGTTTCCGAGATTGCGCCCCAGTCCTAATAAAAAGGCGGTGTAATTGGCAGATAATTGCGTCCCGCCGTAGGCAGTAAATTCCTGTGGTAAACCGCCGAGTGCCGTGCCCTGAAAAAAGAAAGGTGATGATTGCTGACTATTACCGCTACGAAAATCGCCCGCCGTCAGGTCAAATTTGAAACGCCCTTCGCGTTGTAAAATTGGCACTGTTGAATACGGAATAGTGTAATTCTGCTGATTGCCATCGCGTTCGTCGATGGTGACGTCCAGATCGCCATTTGAAGATGTCGGGTGCAAATCTGTAATTTCAAAAGCGCCGGGGGAAACATAGCTTTGATAGATAATAAAACCATTTTGCCGAATCGTTAGCTGGGCCGCCGTACGGGCAATCCCATGTACCGTTGGGGCAAACCCTTGCTGGCTATCAGGATACATATTATCGGAAGAATAAAGCCGTACACCACGAAATCCAACACCATCGAAAATATCACTTCCTGTATTGCCGTCTCCCATTACCAGTTCACTTTTCAGCGGAATAATGGCGCGCTGTACCCAGGTGCCAATATTATTCCACTGTTCTGAATGATATCCATTTCCGCGAAAATAGTTCCAGGAACCATTGTTGCGTAAACGCCACGGGCCAATATTAATCCCGCTGAGCTCACTAAAAAAATAGCTATCGTTACCATTACCTCTGTTACCGGTGAAATTATAATTCAGGAGTAAAGCAGGAATACCTTCATCCCACTCTTCAGGCGGAATGTAACCGTGAGC
>NZ_JBQZXC010000232.1:0-2407 GCF_053555815.1 Shigella sp. SIG6
TCTTCGGCGCAAGCTTGATAATGGTGGTCGGGTGCTCGTCAAAGGAAAATGCCCTGTGCCATCCTCAGCCGAAACCTCCAGCGCCTCCGGCATGGGCAATGATGCCACCGTCGAACTCTCTCCAGTTGCTGGACGAAACGTTCTCGGTATCCGGGACGGAATCATCAGCGACCAGACAGCATTGAGAATGCTTCAGGAGTACATCAGGATCCAATGCCTTGGGGGGTAGCGGTAATTTTACTCATTATCCTTCAAATCAGATTCTGTTGTCAGAGGAATGGGGGAAGCTGGATTCGCAAGAGCTTTTTATGGGCAGTTTAGCTAAAAAAAGGCAACACGAAGCTAAAACTACCAACATAAAGTGCTGACCAGCTAGCAGCTGAAATCAGACTCACTGTATACACTTTCACTGGATGAAGTTGCAACATTCCTGCCACCAAAGGAGCAATGTAACGCAGCACGGCGATAAAGCGCGAAGTGAAAAGTATTGACACAGAGTTATTTTGCAACTGAAGGCGAACCCGTTCTATTGTATTGGAACGGCTCGATATTATACATGCAAGTTGAGGGATATGCCCAATTATTATACCAAGATGGTAATTAACGATAGTACCGCACCATGCGCCACTCATGACCGTGATTCCAGCTTCCCATGGTGAAAGAGTCGTCTTGCTGACTGTAATTACAGTGGCCATCATAATTGATGCTGGTGGCAATATCGCCGAAATGAGTAAAGTGGATTTTGTGAACGCTATTATAAAAAGAAGCCCCCATAGGCGATATGGATGAAGTACAAAATAGTTCATCAAAGCATTTATCCACTCCATCAATGTCTTTCCTTCTGTGAATTTTTCTTTGCTATTTAACCGTGATACGACTTAATTTAGGCTTAAACACCTTACATTTACAAGGTACTCCTGTGGGGGGCCCTGCCACGGAGCGTCGCAGGAGTGAGTGATGAGGAAGAATTAAAGCAACCTATTGTGACAGGCAGCGATAACAGTAAATCACAGGAAGCATAATCATGGCAAAACCGGACTGGGAGGCCATCGAATCGGCATACCGGGCCGGAGTCCTTAGCCTCCGTGATATAGGCGAGAAATACGGCGTTACAGAAGGGGCTATCAGGAAGAGGGCCAAAAAGCTTGGTTGGGCACGCAATGGCGGTACGCAGGTTTGCAAAAATGGTACGCAAAAAAGGAAAGTGCGTACCAGCAGAAAGCCTGCCATTACTGGCCTTACACAAAAAAGTACGCAACTAAAAACAGAATCTACACCGGATACGAAACCGATACGCGGAATGCGTACCGATCCCCCGACTAACCCATTCCAACCCGGTAACCAGCAGGCATTAAAACACGGTGGTTATGCCCGTCGCCTTCTGCTCAAAGATGAGGTGATAGAGGACGCTAAAGCGTTGACGCTCGAGGACGAATTATTTCGCCTTCGTGCTAACAACCTTGTCGCTGCAGAGAATATTGGTCGGTGGTTGGTGTCGCTGGAAGATGCTAATGGGGACCAGGAAAGGAAGATGCTGATTGAAAATATCAGCGCCGCCGAGAAAGCAATGATGCGCAATACAGTTCGTATTGAGTCCATCGTTGGCACGCTTGCGACGGTAGGAAAAATATTTGCTGATACAGCCTACCGCAAGGCCGCCACTGATAAGGTGTCTCTGGAGGCTGATCGTCTTCGCCGTGATGCAGGTATTGATGATGGCAATGGAGAGCGTGACCTCAATGACTTCTACTCTGACATCCAAACCGACGCTGAATCCGGCTTTACGTAGTTTCTGGACTATGCGGGCACGTAACAAAGTGCTTTATGGTGGTCGGTCATCGTCAAAATCATGGGATGCCGCTGGCATTGCCATATTTCTGTCGAATAAATACACCCTGCGTTTTTGTTGTGCCCGTCAGATCCAGAATAAAATCGAAGAGTCGGTGTATACCCTGCTCAAAATTCAGATAGACAGGTTTGGTCTGCGGCACCGTTTCCGTATTCTGAACAACAAAATCATTAACCGGGTTACTGGCTCGGAATTTGTTTTTTATGGATTATGGCGCAACATCGAAGAAATTAAGTCACTGGAGGGGATCGATGTGTTGTGGCTGGAAGAAGCCCACGCACTGACGGAATACCAGTGGAAAATTCTGGAGCCAACGATCCGTAAAGAGGGTTCGGAATGCTGGTTCATATTCAACCCCGGACTTGTTACTGATTTCGTCTGGCGCAACTTCGTTGTTGATCCGCCCGAAGGCACTCTCATCCGCAAAATTAACTATGACGAAAATCCGTTTCTGTCTGACACCATGCTTAAGGTTATCGACGCGGCGCGACGCCGTGATCCGGATGGTTTTAAACATGTGTATGAGGGCGTTCCGGAGTCTGATGATGATGCGGCAAT
>NZ_JBQZXC010000233.1:0-2403 GCF_053555815.1 Shigella sp. SIG6
GACTTTTTATACCCCGCAGGGGTCATAACATGCTTGACAACTTAATAGGGGCACTCCCCCGCTAAAGTGTTGCCCGAAAACTGGTGGCAACATCCAGCTGCATTAGGTGCAACTGACAGTGATATCGAAATCATCAAACGTCAGTGGGGTGCGTTTTACGGTACGGATCTGGAGTTGCAACTGCGCCGCCGAGGTATCGATACAATAGTGTTATGTGGGATCTCGACCAATATCGGTGTTGAATCCACCGCCCGCAATGCCTGGGAACTTGGCTTTAATCTGGTGATTGCCGAAGACGCCTGTAGTGCCGCCAGCGCCGAGCAACACAATAACAGCATTAATCATATCTACCCGCGCATCGCCCGTGTGCGTAGCGTGGAAGAGATCCTTCACGCGTTATGATTTACATCGGTCTACCGCAATGGTCGCATCCTAAATGGGTGCGGTTGGGGATCACCAGCCTTGAAGAGTATGCCCGCCACTTTAACTGCGTGATACGGGATTTTTAAAAATCACTAAAGAACGCCCAAGAGCATGTGTTTTCTTTAGAAGAATCAAAGCGTTGGATTGCCATGTCATATGAAAATCGGCAAAGTTCATATGTAACAAAGTGTCCCAATCATGCCCCAAAATGCCCCACAACAAATATTTTTGCCCCATGCATGCCCCAAAAAATCACTTTCCCTCACTCTTGACACTGTTTATCCATACAGTTAAAAATAATACTGTATAAAAACACAGTGTAGAGGGATTTTTATGCGTATTGAAATCTGCATAGCCAAAGAGAAAATGACTAAAATGCCAACCGGTGCTGTGGATGCGTTAAAGGAAGAATTAACCCGACGCATCAGTAAACGTTATGACGATGTAGAGGTGATCGTAAAAGCCACCAGCAACGATGGCCTTTCTGTTACGCGCACCGCCGATAAAGATTCAGCTAAAACTTTTGTTCAGGAAACTCTGAAAGATACCTGGGAGTCTGCTGACGAGTGGTTTGTTCACTAATTAGCACGTAAAATCAGTAACGGCTGGAAATCATTCAATACTCGCACTATCGGAAGTTCACCAGCCAGCCGCAGCACGTTCTTGCATACGACGTGTCTGCGGTCTCAACTCCGCCCGCCCCCGCCAATCATGATTGGGCAGTACCAGTACAGCACTAGCAAAGACAGGAAATTAGCAGTCTCAGCAAAACACCGACCAGACGGTGAGAAGACAAAAAGATACGCAAAGATGCCGCGGTTCCAGAAGAATAAAAAACCGCTAATGGACAGCCTCCTTAACACAGTTTTTTATATACATGATTCACTGATACCAGTGGCATTAATAGCTATTATATAGCTTCAGCTCCTTTTTTCATACCTTAAGGAAAAATTGCCCCCTCCCCCAAAAAGTATCGTTTTTTTACATTAAACCGATCCAGTTTAGGATAGTGTAAAGCAGAAGTTCTTCAATATATAACATATGGAGTTAATATGCTTACACAAACTATATATCCGCCTCCTCCAGAAGTTCCTGTCTACTGCTGAAGGGAACCAATAACATTGCAAAGCAGATAAAAAAGAATCCAACACCTCTCAACATAAAGAATACGCCCTGATATTTATGCTCCCGACAAATAACAATCACAGATTAATTTCAAATTCGTTCTCCACTTATTCAATCGACACTAGCCGCGCATATGAAAATTATCTAACCCATTGGACTGAATGGAAAAATAGCCGCATACAAGAAGAACAACGAGACATCGCTTTTCAGCGACTAGTATCATGTCTACAAAACCAAGAGACGAACCTGGACTTGTCTGAATTAGGCCTGACAACATTACCTGAAATCCCCCCGGGAATTAAATCAATTAATATAAGTAAAAATAATTTAAGCTTAATCTCCCCATTGCCTGCGTCCCTTACACAACTTAATGTCAGCTATAACAGACTTATTGAACTGCCTGCTTTGCCTCAAGGACTTAAATTATTGAATGCGTCCCACAATCAACTAATCACACTACCCACACTCCCCATATCTTTGAAGGAGCTTCATGTCTCAAATAATCAATTATGTTCTCTTCCTGTTTTACCAGAACTACTGGAAACATTAGATGTATCATGTAATGGGCTGGCAGTTTTACCACCTTTACCATTTTCTTTACAAGAGATTAGCGCAATAGGGAATCTTCTTAGTGAACTCCCCCCTCTACCTCACAACATTCACTCCATATGGGCAATCGACAATATGTTAACCGATATTCCATACCTGCCGGAAAGTTTAAGGAACGGTTATTTTGACATAAATCAGATAAGTCATATCCCGGAAAGCATTCTTAATCTGAGGAATGAATGTTCAATAGATATTAGTGATAACCCATTGTCATCCCATGCTCTGCAATCCCTGCAAAGATTAACA
>NZ_JBQZXC010000234.1:0-2393 GCF_053555815.1 Shigella sp. SIG6
CATTACAAGAGTTATTAACCGTCGGGCAGTTTATTTCATAAAAACTTAATCCACTAAAATCATTGATATAACCAACCTGAAAAGCTGACGGAACATTTTTAAACTGCGTATCTGCATGGCTATAAGGGGTTACCATTAAACTTTGCGTTTGTGGCAACATTGTGATTCCGTTTGTTCCGATATAACCCAGCGTAACGTGATAAGGCATCTTATTGTTAAAGCGGATCGAACCATCATTTCTACGGATGATTTCAACTTTTTCGTAAGACATTACCCCATCATCTTCTAATTCAATAGCTTTTGGTCGCCAGAATAGTTTCAATGCGTGCTGCATAGTGACTTGCATCACATTTTTTTTATCTGTTTTTGGCGGTATTTCTCGCACGTTAAAATAGAAGAGCGTTTCTCTGTCATTAGGCAGTTGAGCAATTTTTTCCTGACTTATCATTCTTATTTGAATTTGCTCACTGGGATTTAAACGTACCATAGGGGGAACCGTGACAATAAAGTCACGTGATTTATTGCCTTTCGTATCTTCTATCCATGTTTGCGCCAGATAGGGTAGATTTTTGCTTTGATTAGTAAGTTTTAATGCTTCCCCTTTATCTGACTCATTCATTATGATACGGGTACGGTCCGGGATGATGGCACCCCAGGCAATGCTGCTCATGCAGGCGAGTAATACTCCTGCTGCAATGAGATTCTTTGTGTTTAAGTAGCGCATTAGTTTCATCCTGAATTAATTTTGGCTAATACACGGTAAAATAACCGTTCCGGTGGTTAAGTTGCTGCTATTGGGTGGTTGAATAAAACAGGATTTATCACCCCAGCGTAAAGTAAGTTTGCTGTCATCCTGAATGCCGTTGAGGTATACAAAGCCGCCATCAGCAACCAGTCCTAATTCTTTATGGCTGGTTTTATCTTTTACGCTAATCCCCAGTGGTGGGTGACTACCATCTGCCAGGCGAATAACCCCCATGATTTGATAGCCCTTGCGGGTATCAAGTTTGGCGTAGCCAATAGCACCTTCGGTTAAGGTGGTGGTGATAACCGAGTTTTCGATATCTACATTTTCTGGAAGATTTCGGGTATCAACGCTTAATGATGTTGTTATGTAACTGCTGACTGATGGAATAACTCCGATGCCATACCGATTAGTTACCGCGCGTTTATTGTTCAACGGAATATCTTCTGCACCATCTGCGTCGATCATAAAACGCGAGTCAGCACTACCACTATAGTCATGGAAAGCGGCTCCGTGACGAGTCGCCGTGAATGAACCATTCCAACTGGCATTCAGAGAATAATAACTGTCTCGCTGTGATGTCCCGGAGAGATAGAGACGACCGTTCTCGGTATTATGCTGATAACTGGCGCGTAGTGACGCTTTCATATCTTTGAATTCATCATTGTCGCCTGAAGCAGAAACGCTCCAGGAATTATTTCGATCGGAAGAGTCATACCACGAAGCAGTATGCGAAATCTCGTTATCCTGATTTCGTTGCATACCATAGCTCAATGTTCTACTGGTTCCCCAGGGAATCGAAATATTTAGGTACAGTTGATCCTGATTGTCTTCTTCCCAGTTTATTCGGCTAAATGTTAGAGAAGTGGAGACGTTTTTTAATGGCCCGAGATCAAAATCGCGGCTAAGTGATAATGAATAATTCACATTACTGCTGGCGTCCCAGTAAGTATTACGAGCCAAACTTACGTATGTATTTAACCTTAATGATTCGAGATACTGGTTAAACGTGACAATATAACTCTCTTTTTCATTCTGATAATTCGTGTAATGGTTAGTGTCATTGATATATTCATTCATTGTCACAAAGTTTTTATCAGAGAAACGGTAACCAGCGAAAGTGAGCTGGCTACCGGTAGATTCAAAACGTTTTGAATAGTTAGCGCGGTAGCTATAACCCGTTTCTTTATCCTGATTATGCAACTGAGCATCAGATCGTGTGACATCAAAAGATAATGAACCCAATGAGTTAAGGTTAAAACCAACGCCGGCAGCCAGAGATTGATAATCACGGTTTGTTAAAACTGAACCACCATACAGGGATACATTGTTCAGCCAACCCCATGAGAATTCACCAGTCCAGAAGAAGGGTTGTTGTAAGGAATCACCACCAACGCTGGTCGGTTTACCCATAGTAGTGGTGTAGCGAATCTGCCCTTTACGCGTCAGATAAGGAATACTATTAGATGCAACTTGCCATTGCGTAACGCGTCCGTCCTCTTCTTCAACCTTGACGTCAAGTTGCCCCTGTAATGTATTGAATAAATTGGTAATAGCAAATGGGCCTGGAGGAACATTTTCTTGATAAATAATACGGTTGTTCTGTGAGACAGTGACCTTTGCATTCGTTTGTGCGACACCCGTGATT
>NZ_JBQZXC010000235.1:0-2371 GCF_053555815.1 Shigella sp. SIG6
GAACTGGATAAATATCCGTCGAAAATGATCGCCGGATTGCCGGATCACGTACACAACGCGGCACGTATTCGTTATCCGATGGTACGCGTGGACTGGCTGCGTAAGCGCCATCTGAGCGACACCTCCCAGCGCGGTGATAACCGTTTTGTGCGCGTGAGCTGGGATGAAGCCCTCGACATGTTCTATGAAGAACTGGAACGCGTACAGAAAACTCACGGGCCGAGTGCCTTGCTGACCGCCAGTGGTTGGCAATCGACGGGGATGTTCCATAACGCTTCGGGGATGCTGGCGAAAGCTATTGCCTTGCATGGTAATAGCGTTGGTACGGGCGGAGATTACTCTACCGGTGCTGCGCAGGTGATCCTGCCGCGCGTAGTCGGTTCAATGGAAGTGTATGAACAGCAAACCTCCTGGCCGCCGGTGAAGTTGAGGTCATCAGCATCGATCCGGTTGTCACATCCACCCATGAGTCTCTGGGGCGCGAGCATGTGAAGCACATTGCGGTTAACCCGCAAACTGACGTGCCGCTGCAACTGGCGCTGGCACATACGCTGTACAGTGAAAACCTGTACGACAAAACTTCCTCGCTAACTACTGTGTGGGTTTTGAGCAGTTCCTGCCGTATCTGCTGGGTGAGAAAGACGGTCAGCCGAAAGATGCCGCATGGGCTGAAAAACTGACCGGCATTGATGCCGAAACCATTCGTGGGCTGGCGCGGCAGATGGCGGCGAACAGAACGCAAATTATTGCTGGCTGGTGCGTGCAGCATATGCAGCACGGTGAACAGTGGGCGTGGATGATTGTGGTTCTGGCGGCGATGCTGGGGCAAATTGGCCTGCCAGGTGGTGGTTTTGGTTTTGGCTGGCACTACAACGGCGCAGGCACGCCGGGGCGTAAAGGCGTTATTCTGAGTGGTTTCTCCGGCTCTACGTCGATTCCGCCTGTTCACGACAACAGTGACTACAAAGGCTACAGCAGCACTATTCCGATTGCCCGTTTTATCGATGCGATCCTCGAACCGGGGAAAGTGATCAACTGGAACGGTAAATCGGTAAAACTGCCGCCGCTGAAAATGTGTATTTTTGCCGGAACTAACCCATTCCATCGCCATCAGCAGATCAACCGCATTATTGAAGGCTGGCGCAAGCTGGAAACGGTTATCGCCATAGATAACCAGTGGACCTCAACCTGCCGCTTTGCCGATATCGTGCTGCCTGCGACCACGCAGTTTGAGCGTAACGATCTCGACCAGTACGGCAACCACTCCAACCGTGGCATTATCGCCATGAAACAGGTGGTGCCGCCGCAGTTCGAGGCGCGCAACGACTTTGATATTTTCCGCGAGCTGTGCCGTCGCTTTAATCGTGAAGAAGCCTTTACCGAAGGGCTGGACGAAATGGGCTGGCTGAAACGCATCTGGCAGGAAGGTGTACAACAAGGCAAAGGACGCGGCGTTCATCTGCCAGCGTTTGATGACTTCTGGAATAACAAAGAGTACGTCGAGTTTGACCATCCGCAGATGTTTGTTCGCCACCAGGCATTCCGCGAAGATCCGGATCTCGAACCGCTGGGCACGCCGAGTGGCCTGATTGAGATCTACTCGAAAACCATCGCCGATATGAACTACGACGATTGTCAGGGGCATCCGATGTGGTTTGAGAAAATCGAACGCTCCCACGGTGGGCCCGGCTCGCAGAAGTATCCGTTGCATCTGCAATCTGTGCATCCGGATTTCCGACTTCACTCGCAGCTATGTGAGTCGGAAACGCTGCGTCAGCAATATACGGTAGCGGGTAAAGAGCCAGTGTTCATTAACCCGCAGGATGCCAGCGCGCGCGGTATTCGTAACGGTGATGTGGTACGCGTCTTTAACGCTCGCGGTCAGGTGTTGGCAGGAGCAGTAGTTTCTGACCGCTATGCACCCGGCGTGGCGCGAATTCACGAAGGGGCATGGTACGATCCAGATAAAGGCGGCGAGCCTGGTGCGCTGTGCAAATACGGTAACCCCAACGTGCTGACCATCGACATCGGTACTTCGCAGCTGGCGCAGGCGACCAGTGCGCACACTACGCTGGTGGAAATTGAGAAGTACAATGGAACAGTGGAGCAGGTGACGGCGTTTAACGGCCCCGTGGAGATGGTGGCGCAGTGCGAATATGTTCCCGCGTCGCAGGTGAAATCATGACCACGCTGACAGCACAACAGATTGCCTGTGTTTACGCCTGGCTGGCGCAGTTGTTCTCCCGTGAACTGGACGATGAACAACTGACGCAAATCGCCAGTGCGCAGATGGCTGAATGGTTTTCGTTGCTGAAAAGCGAACCGCCGCTCACTGCGGCGGTGAATGATCTGGAAAACAGTATTGCCACGC
>NZ_JBQZXC010000236.1:0-2347 GCF_053555815.1 Shigella sp. SIG6
TTGTAAAAATAAAATCCACTATCGGACATTCATATAATCTAAAAAAAATATATCGGTATAAATTATAAACAAATCGATGATTTTTAATCATCTATCTTCCTCTCAGTTACATGAATAAACCACCAAATATAGCGCACCCCTATAATTTCCAATACTTTATTCATCAAACATTTAATTCATACCATCAATTAATTACTTTTACATTTAATAAAATTAATAATATTTTTAAGAAAAACTAAAAACATTCGACAATCAAATAAGATATTCTTGCACCGATATACTTTTTTCTTTTCTGTTAAAGGACTCAGTTATGTTTAAAGGACAAAAAACATTGGCCGCACTGGCCGTATCTCTGCTGTTCACAGCACCTGTTTATGCGGCTGATGAAGGATCCTGTGAAATTCACTTTAAAGGTGAAGTTATTGAAGCACCGTGTGAAATACATCAGGATGATATTGATAAAGAGGTTGAACTCGGTCAGGTGACCACCAGCCACATTAATCAGTCACATCACAGCGATGCCGTTGCTGTCGACCTGCTCTTAGTCAACTGTGATCTGGAAAACTCCAGCAACGGTTCCGGTGGCAAGATTTCTAAAGTTGCAGTCACCTTTGATAGCTCAGCGAAAACCACCGGCGCAGATCCGATTCTCAACAACACCAGCACGGGTGAAGCCACCGTCGTCGGCGTACGTTTAATGAATAAAGATCAAAGCAATATCGTTTTAGGCACCGCTACTCCAGATATCGACCTGGCTCCGACCTCCAGCGAACAAACGCTGAATTTCTTTGCCTGGATGGAACAAATTGATCAGGCTACACCTGTAACGCCAGGCGCAGTTACGGCGAATGCAACCTACGTGCTGGATTATAAATAAGTATTACTTTGGCGGCGCTATCGCCGCCTTTCATAAAATATTTATCAGGTATGGACACCGTGAATATTTATCGACTCTCTTTTGTATCCTGCCTGGTCGTGGCGATGCCTTGCGCATTGGCTGTCGAATTCAATCTGAATGTTCTCGATAAATCAATGCGCGACCGCATTGATATTTCATTATTAAAGGAAAAAGGAGTCATTGCTCCCGGTGAGTATTTTGTTAGCGTTGCGGTAAATAATAACCAAATCAGTAACGGGCAAAAGATTAACTGGCACAAAAATGACGATAAAACCATTCCGTGCATCAATGATTTACTGGTCGATAAATTTGGCTTAAAACCTGAAGTCCGTCAGTCGTTACCATTGATAAATCAGTGCGTCGATTTTAGCTCCCGACCTGAAATGCTCTTCAATTTCGATCAAGCCAATCAGCAACTGAATATTAGTATTCCGCAAGCCTGGCAGGCGTGGCACTCAGAAAACTGGACCCCACCCTCCACATGGAAAGAAGGTGTCGCCGGTGTCCTGATGGATTACAACTTGTTTGCCAGCAGCTACCGCCCACAGGATGGCAGCAGCAGCACTAATCTTAACGCCTATGGAACAGCCGGAATCAACACGGGGGCATGGCGCTTACGCAGTGATTATCAGTTGATATCATACTGATAGCGATGATAACCATGAACAGTCAGGCGAAATATCACGTACCTATCTTTTTCGCCCGTTACCGCAATTAGGTTCAAAATTAACCCTCGGCGAAACGGATTTTAGTTCCAATATTTTCGACGGTTTTTCTTATACCGGCGCGGCACTGGCAAGTGACGATCGAATGTTGCCATGGGAACTACGCGGCTACGCCCCACAAATTAGCGGTATTGCACAGACCAATGCCACGGTGACGATCAGTCAATCAGGCCGCGTCATTTACCAGAAAAAAGTCCCACCAGGCCCATTTATCATTGACGACCTTAATCAGTCTGTTCAGGGCACACTGGATGTCAAAGTGACGGAAGAAGATGGTCGGGTGAACAATTTCCAGGTTTCAGCAGCATCGACGCCCTTCCTGACTCGTCAGGGACAGGTTCGCTATAAACTGGCCGCGGGTCAGCCACGGCCCTCCATGTCACATCAAACTGAAAATGAAACCTTTTTTAGCAATGAAGTTTCCTGGGGGATGCTGTCAAACACCTCGCTGTACTGCGGCCTGCTGCTTTCTGGTGATGACTACCATTCTGCCGCAATGGGTATTGGGCAAAATATGCTGTGGCTTGGTGCGCTGTCGTTTGATGTCACGTGGGCCAGTAGCCATTTTGATACTCAGCAGGACGAGCGGGGCTTAAGCTACCGTTTTAATTACAGCAAACAAGTGGATGCCACTAACAGCACGATTTCCCTCGCCGCTTATCGTTTCTCCGATCGTCATTTTCACAGCTACGCCAACTATCTGGATCACAAATACAACGACAGC
>NZ_JBQZXC010000237.1:0-2316 GCF_053555815.1 Shigella sp. SIG6
GCGAGGCAGGGGCTAATCAGGCATAGTTTGCGTCAAACCTTGCCTGTTTTTGAAGATGTATATAGAAAAACAGGCGTTCAACAAGCCATTTTGCGAACCTGTTCCCGGAAAAAAGTCATATTTCTGTCACACTCTTTAATGATTGATAACAAAAGAGGTGCCAGGAATGAACAAAACGCTAATCGCCGCAACTGTGGCAGGGATAGTTTTACTCGCTTCAAATGCTCAGGCACAAACCGTACCGGAAGGCTATCAGCTACAGCAAGTGCTCATGATGAGCCGCCATAACTTACGTGCGCCGCTGGCGAACAATGGCAGTGTGCTGGAGCAGTCGACGCCGAATAAATGGCCCGAATGGGACGTCCCCGGTGGGCAACTCACCACCAAAGGTGGCGTGCTCGAAGTGTATATGGGCCATTACATGCGTGAATGGCTGGCAGAGCAGGGGATAGTGAAATCGGGGGAATGCCCGCCGCCGGACACCGTTTATGCCTATGCCAATAGTCTGCAACGTACCGTCGCTACCGCCCAGTTCTTTATTACTGGTGCATTCCCTGGGTGTGATATTCCTGTGCATCACCAGGAAAAAATGGGCACTATGGACCCAACCTTTAACCCGATGATCACCGATGATTCCGCCGCATTCAGTGAACAGGCGGTGGCGGCAATGGAGAAAGAGCTCAGCAAACTCCAGCTTACCGACAGCTACCAGCTACTGGAAAAAATCGTTAACTATAAAGATTCCCCTGCCTGTAAAGAGAAACAACAGTGTTCGCTGGTGGATGGCAAAAATACCTTTAGCGCCAAGTATCAACAAGAACCAGGTGTTTCCGGGCCGCTGAAAGTCGGCAACTCGCTGGTAGATGCGTTTACTTTGCAATACTACGAAGGTTTTCCGATGGATCAGGTGGCCTGGGGAGAAATCAAATCTGACCAGCAGTGGAAGGTATTGTCGAAGCTGAAAAACGGTTACCAGGACAGCCTGTTTACCTCACCGGAAGTGGCGCGCAATGTTGCGAAACCGCTGGTCAGTTATATCGACAAAGCCCTGGTCACCGATCGCGCCAGTGCTCCGAAAATCACGGTGTTAGTTGGGCACGACTCCAACATAGCCTCTCTGTTAACGGCGCTGGATTTCAAACCGTATCAGTTGCATGACCAGAACGAACGCACGCCGATTGGCGGCAAAATCGTTTTCCAGCGTTGGCATGACAGCAAAGCCAATCGCGATTTGATGAAAATTGAATATGTGTACCAGAGTGCGGAACAGTTACGTAATGCCGATGCGTTAACCCTGCAGGCACCTGCGCAGCGCGTGACGCTGGAATTAAGCGGTTGCCCGATAGATGCCAACGGTTTCTGCCCGATGGATAAGTTTGATAGCGTGTTGAATGAGGCGGTGAAATAACAGAAAACTCCCCCGCGAGAAGCGGGGGAGTCGCTGGTTAAACGTTTTTACGTTCGATGGTCTGTTCGCCCCAAAAAAGCGAATCTTTATCGGTCTTAGCAAAGGCTTTGACTAACACTTCATCACTACCTTCTTCCCAAATCTTTTCTGCCATTTTTTCGTCGTACCCGGCGACTTCGAAAATGGCCTCGGCTATTTCCGGCGACGTATTGCGCAGAGATGCCCATTCACCGACGTGATGAGCTTTCGCTTCTTGAGTTGGCATGCGTATCCTCCTGTTGAAGATTAGCCGTTAAGTTTAACTGCCAGACCTGCGACATATTCCCCTTGATAACGAGCAATAGACAGTTCTTCCTGGCTTGGCTGGCGTGAGCCGTCACCGCCTGCGATGGTGGTTGCGCCGTACGGCGTACCGCCGCGAACCTGTGAAACGTCAAATAATTCCTGCGCTGCGTAGCCAATGGGGACAATCACCATGCCGTGATGCGCAAGGGTCGTCCAGGTGGATGTGATGGTTTGTTCCTGACCGCCGCCAGTACCGGTGGAACTAAAGACGCTCGCCAGTTTTCCGTATAGTGCGCCGGAAGCCCACAGGCCGCCCGTCTGGTCGAGGAAGGTACGCATTTGACCGGACATGTTGCCAAAGCGGGTAGGTGTACCAAAAATAATGGCGTCGTAATCGGCCAGTTCTTGCGGGGTTGCAACCGGTGCAGTTTGCGTTTTACCGCCTGCTTTTTCAAATAATTGCGGCGGCATGGTTTCCGGTACACGCTTAACGACAACTTCTGCGCCATCCACTTTGCTTGCACCCACAGCGACTGCGCGTGCCATCGTTTCAATATGTCCGTACATGGAATAATAAAGCACTAGTATTCTTGCCTTAACACTCATATCATTGTTCTCCTGTT
>NZ_JBQZXC010000238.1:0-2281 GCF_053555815.1 Shigella sp. SIG6
TTTTATTAGACATATTTTACTTCCTTCATTTTGGGCCTTTCGGCAAACAGGGCTTTAATACAGAAACCACTTAGTGTTCAGGAGAGAGACTCAAAAGAAGGGGATAATGCCTGATAATGAGAACTGCTTTAGTAAACTACTTTGTATGCTGTCTGTCTTTCAAACCGACGCAGCTATTAAGGCATGATAATTGAGATTAAGCAAATTTTATTTTAGCCGTCCGGCGGTCTTAAATATCGCTGGCTTTATTTTATTAACCCCGTATAGTGCAGCGCAGTATTTTCAGTAAGGAATTTGTTTGCCCCGTAAAATGACAGGAATTGTCAAAACCTTTGATCGCAAAAGCGGCAAAGGATTCATTATCCCCTCCGACGGTCGTAAAGAAGTCCAGGTCCATATTTCCGCATTCACTCCCCGCGACGTAGAAGTGCTTATACCAGGATTACGCGTGGAATTTTGCCGCGTAAATGGCCTGCGAGGACCAACAGCGGCAAATGTTTATCTCTCTTAATATGACGCTGCTTGTTTAAAGCTGACTGGTTTTATTGGAATAGTTCAATAGTCAACACCATACATTATAACATCAGTTACTTTTCCACCAAGAAACTAATCCATTTAAGCGAATATCTCTGCACCTAATAGTTATAAATGCCATTTAACAGCCAGTTATAGTACCACTTGAAACTATATTACCAACAATAATTAATAGCTTTCGTAACAATTTTCTTATCTTTAATTCGTATTTTTCTAAGATTTATCTTATGCTCACAAGTCGTATTTCCAGAGGGAAATCGTTAACAATCTTATATTTCCCTCTGCGCGCCTTTCCCACCCGCAGTATATAGTGCTAGCGGTATGAGGAAAGGGAGATTTCACAAGGATGTTATACTCAAAGTAGACAATCCTGATCTCAAGCGTACGTATTGTCCATGCGATGAATAAAGGAAAAGTTATGAAACACAAGCTTTCTGCAATCCTTATGGCCTTCATGTTGACGACGCCAGCTGCGTTTGCTGCCCCTGAAGCAGCAAACGGGACCGAGGCAACGACAGGTACTACTGGCACCACAACGACCACTACAGGTGCAACCACGACTGCGGCTACCACTAGTGGCGTGGCTGCTGGCGCTGTCGGCACGGCGACAATTGTCGGTGTGGCAACGGCTGTTGGTGTGGCGACGTTGGCAGTAGTTGCAGCAAATGACAGTGGCGATGGCGGTTCTCATAACACCTCAACCACCACGTCCACTACGCGCTAATTCTGCTTAAACGCGTCGAAATTCAAGTTAAATAATACCCGGTTGCGATATTCGTACCGGGCTTTAGAGATTTGCATTTTTTTAATTAACCTTTCAAGGATTAAAGGTGCGCCCTCTTATTTTATCGATTTTCGCACTATTTCTTGCGGGATGTACGCACAGCCAGCAAAGTATGGTCGATACATTTCGCGCCAGCCTTTTCGATAATCAGGATATCACTGTAGCGGATCAGCATATCCAGGCGTTGCCTTATTCCACGATGTATTTACGCCTTAATGAAGGGCAACGAATCTTTGTGGTACTGGGATATATAGAACAAGAACAAAGCAAATGGTTATCCCAGGATAACGCCATGCTGGTTACCCACAATGGACGTCTTTTAAAGACCGTCAAACTTAATAATAATCTGCTGGAAGTGACAAATCCCGGGCGGGACCCTCTGCGTAACGCGCTGGCAATAAAAGATGGCAGCCGCTGGACGCGCGATATTCTCTGGAGTGAAGACAACCATTTTCGCTCTGCGACCCTAAGTTCTACTTTTTCCTTTGCTGGATTAGAGACGCTGAATATTGCGGGTCACAATGTGCTGTGTAATGTCTGGCAGGAAGAGGTGACTTCCACGCTGCCAGAAAAACAGTGGCAAAACACATTCTGGGTCGATTCGGCTACTGGCCAGGTTCGTCAAAGTCGGCAAATGTTAGGCGCAGGGGTTATTCCCGTAGAAATGACGTTTCTTAAACCCGCACCATGAATAAATTACAGTCGTATTTCATTGCCAGCGTACTTTACGTAATGACACCCCATGCCTTTGCGCAAGGAACAGTGACTATTTATCTGTCTAGCGAACAACAGACACTTTCCGTTGGCCCCGTGGAAAATGTTGTCCTGTTGGTGACACAACCGCAACTGCGCGATCGCCTCTGGTGGCCTGGTGCCTTGCTGACCGACTCTGCGGCGAAAGCTAAAGCGCTTAAAGACTACCAACATGTCATGGCACAGCTTGCTTCCTGGGAAGCAGAAGCT
>NZ_JBQZXC010000239.1:0-2274 GCF_053555815.1 Shigella sp. SIG6
AGCTGACGACGATGTGGCGGCAACGATTAAATCCGTGCGCCAGCAGTTACTCAATCTCAATATCACTGGTCGCTTACCGGTCAAACTGGACCCTGATTTTGTACGAGTGGATGAGAACAGCAATCCCCCGTTGGTCGGGGACTATACGCTCTATACCGTACAGCGTCCGGTGACTATTACTCTGCTGGGTGCGGTTTCTGGGGCTGGGCAATTGCCCTGGCAGGCAGGCCGTAGCGTTACCGATTATCTGCAAGATCACCCCCGCCTTGCAGGCGCGGACAAGAATAACGTTATGGTGATTACGCCTGAGGGTGAGACTGTCGTCGCCCCTGTTGCCCTGTGGAATAAAAGACATGTGGAACCACCGCCTGGCAGCCAGCTTTGGTTGGGCTTTTCTGCGCATGTACTGCCCGAAAAATATGCTGATTTAAATGACCAGATTGTGTCTGTTTTAACGCAACGTGTTCCTGACTGATGAAGAAGAATTCTTATCTTTTAAGCTGCCTGGCCATTGCCATCTCCAGTGCCTGTCATGCTGAAGTATTAACCTACCCGGATCCGCTGGGTTCGTCGCAATCAGACTTTGGCGGCACAGGATTGTTGCAGATGCCAAATGCGCGCATCGCACCGGAAGGTGAATTCAGCGTCAACTACCGGGATAACGATCAATACCGGTTCTACTCCACCTCCGTGGCGCTGTTCCCATGGCTGGAAGGCACCATTCGTTATACGGATGTGCGCACACGCAAATATAGCCAGTGGGAAGATTTCAGCGGCGATCAGTCATACAAAGACAAATCATTCGATTTTAAACTTCGCCTGTGGGAAGAAGGTTACTGGCTACCGCAAGTGGCGTTTGGTAAACGTGATATTGCTGGTACGGGTTTGTTTGACGGTGAATATCTGGTGGCCAGCAAGCAAGCGGGGCCATTTGATTTCACCCTCGGGATGGCATGGGGCTACGCCGGTAATGCGGGCAATATTACCAACCCGTTTTGCCG
The DNA here is from genome assembly GCF_053555815.1 of Shigella sp. SIG6. NCBI lineage: Bacteria > Pseudomonadati > Pseudomonadota > Gammaproteobacteria > Enterobacterales > Enterobacteriaceae > Shigella > Shigella sp. SIG6. The sequence continues at coordinate 1,002 of NZ_JBQZXC010000239.1, forward strand.
GGTGAGCGATAAATATTGTCATCGCGCAGAGTCTCACGATGCGGGCGATATCAGCTTTAGCGATATCTTTCGTGGCCCGGCTTCCATCTTTGGCGGCATTGAGTATCAAACGCCGTGGAATCCCCTGCGTCTGAAACTCGAATACGACGGCAACAATTACCAGAATGATTTCGCTGGCAAACTGCCTCAGGCAAGCCATTTCAACGTCGGTGCAGTTTATCGCGCTGCCAGCTGGGCAGACCTCAACCTCAGTTATGAACGCGGAAACACGTTGATGTTTGGTTTCACTTTACGGACCAATTTCAACGATCTGCGCCCTGCCCTACGCGATACGCCAAAACCGGCCTGGCAGCCTGCGCCAGAGTCTGAAGGTTTGCAGTACACCACGGTAGCAAACCAACTTACCGCCCTGAAGTATAACGCGGGCTTTGACGCGCCAGAAATTCAGCTACGCGATAAGACGCTGTATATGTCTGGTCAGCAATACAAATACCGTGACTCTCGCGAAGCGGTCGATCGTGCCAACCGGATTCTGGTGAATAACCTGCCGCAAGGCGTTGAGAAGATTAGCGTGACGCAAAAGCGCGAGCATATGGCGATGGTGACTACCGAAACCGACGTAGCCAGCCTGCGCAAACAGCTGGCCGGCACAGCGCCTGGTAAATCAGAGCAACTGCAACAACAACGTGTTGAAGCAGAAGATCTTTCTGCCTTTGGTCGGGGCTACCGTATTCGTGAAGATCGCTTTAGCTACTCTTTCAACCCAACACTTTCACAGTCGCTGGGCGGCCCGGAAGATTTCTATATGTTCCAGCTGGGGCTGATGTCCAGCGCCCGCTACTGGTTTACCGACCACCTGCTGCTTGATGGCGGTATTTTCACCAATATTTACAACAACTACGACAAGTTTAAGTCTTCACTGTTACCCGCGGACTCTACCCTGCCCCGCGTGCGCACGCATATCCGTGATTACGTTCGCAATGACGTTTATCTCAACAACTTGCAAGCGAATTACTTTGCCGACTTAGGCAATGGTTTCTATGGCCAGGTGTATGGCGGTTATCTGGAAACGATGTATGCCGGTGTCGGTTCCGAGCTTCTTTATCGCCCGCTAGATGCCAGCTGGGCGCTGGGTGTGGACGTTAACTACGTGAAGCAGCGTGACTGGGACAACATGATGCGCTTCACCGATTATTCCACGCCCACAGGTTTCGTGACGGCTTACTGGAACCCGCCGACGCTCAATGGCGTACTGATGAAACTTAGCGTTGGG
>NZ_JBQZXC010000240.1:0-2216 GCF_053555815.1 Shigella sp. SIG6
AGTCGTGCTGATGCAGTCCGCTGATACTCTCAGTTTTGTTATAGATAAACACATGGAAGTTTTTGCCATTAAACAACTGCTGTTCTCGGGCAGTGGCAATTTCCGGCGCGTTAATCACTGGCTGCATCATCGACTCCTTATGCCTTCAGTTTTTCATGAAGCTCAATTAATTCAGTAATCAGTTCACGCGCAAGCATGGACGTCATTAAATGATCCTGAGCGTGGACCAGCACCAGACTCACTTTCATCTTACCTTCGCCCGCATCGCCTTCAATCAGTTTCGTCTGTACCAGATGCGCTTCATTCAATGCCATCCGTGACTGATCCATCATGGCTTTCGCTGCGGCAAAATCGCCCTGCTTCGCCTGTTTCAATGCGGCATACGCCAGGCTACGCGCTTGTCCAGAGTTGATGATAAGCCCCATCACCACTTCTTCCAGCTCTTCAGCTTCTGTTTGCGTATCAGGAATATTATCGAGATCCATCATACATCGTTCCTCTCTCTTCTTACCGGCAAGATTACCCGTACCGGCATCGATTAAAATTTCAGGGGTTAGCGATATCTTCTTCGCTCTCTTCTTTATCAATCGCATTTTGTGCTTTGTTAGCCACCACAACAAAGGGCAGATAAATTAACGTTGCGATGCCAAGGTTGAAGAGTGCGACCAGCAATGCGGCGACGCTACCGTTGGTGTTAAAGAAGGCTCCCAGACCGGTTGGCATGGTCCACGGTGCAATATTGGTCACCGGAGGAATGATGCCCATGTAGTACGCTGCGAGGGTGATTGCCGCCAGAATCGGTTGTACCAGTACAAACGGGATAAACATCACCGGGTTCATGATAATTGGCAGACCAAACAGAATCGGTTCGTTAATCTGGAAGATGCCGGACGGCAGCGCCAGTTTTGCCACCTGACGATAATCAGCACGGCGAGAGGCGATAAAGATAGCCAGGATCAGGCCTAAAGTCGCACCACTGCCCCCAAGGAAAATAAAGGAGTCCAGCATCGGCTTGGCCCAGATATGGAAGGTCTTACCGGCTGCCAGCGCCGCTTCGACGGAACCATATTGCTGATAGGTCGCGATATTTTCCAGCGCCCACGGCGTCATAATGCCGTTGTCCAGTGCGGTCAGCGCCAGCGCGCCATGAATACCGCAGAACCAGAGCAGTGGAACAAAGATCACATAGGCCCAGCCCACCACGCTACCCAACGATGCCAGTGGGGTTGAGATGGTATCCATAATGATCTGATGGAAGTTGGTGCCCCAGGTATTCAACGCCCAGGCAATAATCCCCATCACGGAAAGAATAATAAAGCCGGGAATTAATGCCGAGAAAGAACGCGATACTGAAGCAGGTACGCTGTCGGGCAGTTTAATGACCCAATTGCGGCGGACAATAAAGGTAAACATTTCTGCCACCACCAGGCCAATAATAATCCCGGAGATGATATTCGCCCCACCTAACCAGTTTGCGCCAACCGCATAGGCCTCACCGACACTATATGGGGTGACGGTCATAAATGCTGCAACGGATAACAACCCAGCCGCCAGCGCATCGACTTTACGCTCTTCTGCCAGCGCCATGCCAATAAAGAACGGTGCCATTAAAGACATTATTCCTAATGTTCCGTTATATACGTTGCCGCCAATACCTTTCAGACCATTAAGTGTTTCAATGGTTGAGGCGTCGAGGCGAATACCTAAGGAATAAAAAAACGACCCCTCCCCAAAGCTTAGAAAAACGTTGTTAATTAATACAAACATGGCCCCCGCAAGGGTTAACGGCATTAAGCGAATAAAGCCATTTTTGATTGCATTAACGTGTGGCTGCTTTCCTATTTTAACTGCAAAAGGGAGGAGTACCTTTTCAAGCGATGCAATAACATTACTCATAGAAAAATACCCTTAAAAACCGCAATTTAAATATTGCGGTATTGATTTATGAAATAACTCTTTGACGGGAAAATTTAAAATAAATTAATTTGCTGCGGCTTTTTTAATCGCTGCAACCGCAGCCTTAAGCACGCCTAAACCATCGACTTTGCCATAAAGCAGCGAGTCAATTACTTCAACCGGTTTGTTGGGTAACAAACGCTGGATTTCGGGCAACATATAAGCAATCTGCGGCCCTAATAACACGACATCGGCATTCTGACCTTTTTCACCAGCCAGTGTTTCCGGAAATGCTTCAATAATGACCAGAACTTCATATT
>NZ_JBQZXC010000241.1:0-2098 GCF_053555815.1 Shigella sp. SIG6
TTTAATAAATTAATGAGGCTTAATTCACTTCTTGTTGATGGGGAAAAGGCAAAAATTTTATCGATAAATACTATGTAATTTGAAAGGCTGTTTTGATAGTCTTGCTGCATATCATTATTTCTATAAAACAATAAAATTCCTTCCAGAGTACTTAAGTAATTCGATTGAGATTCGGTAATGGCTTTGTGTAGACGTTGAGATAAAACCACCGCTTTTTCTTTGTTGCCATTGGCGGCGTAGATATTCATGAGTTTCAAATACTCATCACTATAATGGGATTCACGACTGCTATCTACAGCAATAGCTTTATCAAACATATTCAGCGCCTTATCGGCATAATGAATGGCGTTTTTTATATCGCCTTTTGTTTGATAACCCTCCGCAACTGTAAGTAACATGGTGACTTGCTGATAGGGTATAACAACATTATCTCCATATACAGAATTATAAATACTTATTGCCTTATCAGGAACGATCTGATATGCGACTAACACAGTCGGTAAATAATAATTCAGGGCATTCTCATCGAGGCTGAGAAGCTGCATAGCCTTTTCGGGTTGTTTGCTTTTTATCCAGCTATTGATATAGCTCTCAAAGGATGTAAGAGTAGCCGGTTTATTTAACCCAATTTTTGATAAAAAATTAAGGCTGTCTCTGGTGCTTCTTCTTCAGCGACTCTGGAGGCAGTTAAATCCAGATAATATTTAGCGTTTTTCGATTCTGTCTCAAGTTTGCTCAGTAAATTGTAAGCACGTTCAGGGTAGCCAGATACTAATAATTCATATTGCAAATTAAACCATTCAGCCTGCGATCTGAAGGTGGTATTTTCTTCCAGAGGTAAAGCAGAGTTTAGTTTTTTCTCGACGACAGAATAAACATCCGGCTGAGTGGGTTCGCTGGATAAAACCTGATGAGAATAAAAAACAGATAAAATCATTAATAACAAAGTAGATTTCGCTTTCATCGCAAACTATATCCTTTTCTGTTTGATGAACCTTACGTGGTCCCTGAGCGCTTTATTTTGTTTGATGTTCAAGTTCATTTAATGCTTTAAGCGCAGGTTCTATTCCACCTTCTGCCGCATTAGATAGATGAAACCTGGCTTTTTCCATATTTCTCTCAACGCCGTCACCATTCTGATACATCCTTCCCAGATAGAAATGTGCGGCAAAATTACCTTGTGCAGCTGCTTTTTTGAACCAGACACCAGCATCAGGAAGATTCTGTGGTAGTTCTTTTCCGATGAGATATAAATAGCCAATTTCCGCCTGGGCATTACTACTGCCCAGTGTTGCAGCTTGTTGCAGATATGCTAGGTATTTTTTCATTGTTTGCAGGTATACCATTGCCTTTGTAGGCTGTAGCTAAAAAGTATATCGCATCAGTGTTTTTTTGCTCTGCAGATTTGGTTAACCATTTAATCCCTTCATCTATATTTGCACAGATGAATTCGTATTTCCCTAATGCAAATTGAGCACTGGAATCGCCTGTTGTTGCATTATCTTTTATTTGTGTTGGATTGTCTAAAGACGATAATTTCTGATCATTTTGATAGCATGTAATATATTTTATTCCGTTTTGATCATAAGTTTCCTCCGTACCATGTCTTTTATTATTAACATATTGCGTGGAGGTTAATAGTTTACCTGTGCGATCGTTAAACTCTTTTTCCACTCCCTGTCTGATACCATTGACGTACAGGGTTTCTTTGGTTAGTTTACCTGTGTTTTTGCTCCAGTTACGATATGCCCCATTCTCTACGCCATTTTTGTATTCGATTGAATAGGTTAATTTACCATACTTATTCCATGATTTGGCAATGCCGTCGGTTTTTCCATTCTTATAAGGGTACAAACTTTCAGGGATGCCATTTTCGTACCACTCTTCACTGTTACCATCGAGTATGTCATGTTTATAGTTTTGTGATTTTGCAAGATTACCATTTTTATACCATTGCTTAACCAGACCATTTAATTGGCCTTGCTCATCAAAATGTTTCTCCTCTTCTTTCTGCCCATTTTCATACCAGGTTTGAACAGAAATTTGTTTTCCGTCTTTATAGACGGATTTAGACAGTAACTTACCCTCTTCACTATAA
>NZ_JBQZXC010000242.1:0-2080 GCF_053555815.1 Shigella sp. SIG6
AAAATATCCGCGAAAGAGTAGAACAACAGAATTCCTGTTTCTCATTCTGTTTATCGTGTTGATGACACCGATATCCCCGCTAATTTTTGTCTGGATAATCGGAAAAATAATTGAGCCAGTTATTGAATTGTATAACGACGTGGTATGGGCGTCATTCAACACACTGCACAATAAAATTAATCCGTATAAGGAAAGCTGATATGGCACTGACGAAAAAACAACGTGCAGAACTGCGCATTAAGTTCGGTGGTCGCTGCGCTTATTGCGGCTGCGAACTTGGCGAAAAGTGGCATGCAGACCATGTAAAACCGGTCATTCGTTTTGATGGAAATATGCTTCACCAGGAACGTGACGATATATCCAACATGGTACCAGAATGCCACCCATGCAATCTGCACAAGCATTGCAGTAGCCTGGAAGATTATCGACGAATTATCAGTGATGGTCGTCGTGAATTCCTTGCGTCCGGGAAAGGCAAAGCGCTGGTTCGTATGGGATTGGTTGAAATGAAATCTGACCCGGTTGTGTTCTGGTTTGAAAAATATCAAGAAGGGGCTACGGCATGACCACTATTACCAAAGAGCGACTGCAATGGCTGGCTAACATTTCTGGCCGCGATGATATTGACGATATAGACGGCGGTGAAATTCGTGAACTGGCGCTTATCGCTCTGGCATCACTGGAAGCAGAGCCTGTAGCGGAATGCATTGTTGAAGATGGGGGCATGTGTATTGACGGGTTCGGTGAGTATGTGGGTCACTCGCTGCCTGATGGAATGCATGAGCTTTATGCTGCCCCGCGAATGCGACAACCTGATGGATGGAAAGCCGTAGCTGTAGCGTGGAAGGTGACGTTTACTCAAGTTGACCAGGAATCTAATACGTTCACTGCTATATATTTTGACAAAGCGGAAGTTGAGCGTTGGGTACGACTGCATAAAGCATGTGATTTTCGGGCAGATATAACACCGCTTTACGCAGCGCCGGCAGTACCGGTTGCAGTAAACGACGACATGGCTTACGCATTCCATCACGCACTGTCAGATTCATCGCTTGGCTCTGATGAAATCGAAGAAATTAAAACCGGTTTGCGTGCTGCCTTTGCCAACGTCACTATCCAACCAGAGCCGATAGTGCCGGATGAAATCGGGCCAAACGATAGTAATACGTTTGATTATGTTGATGGCTGGAACGCCTGCCGCGCTGCCATGCTTAAGGGAGATAAATAATGATTAATCGAACCAAATTGGAGCACATTCTCGAATATGCCAGGCAGCAGAAATGTATTGGGCAACTTTGTAAAATTCCACCAGGAGATATGGTTGAAATCGTGGAAATGGCCATGCGTAAGGCTGGCAACTCTCCGGTAACTCTAGCTGGATAAGCTGTAGTGATGCAGTTCCTGCTGAATATTGCGATGTGATTCTTCTCGATGATCTCGGGAATGTATTCCCCGGTTCCTGGGATAAGGTTTTTTGCCCCACTCGTGGCGGGAATAAGATGGCTTTTGTGGACAAAGACGGCGTTGAAGTAGAGAGCTCAACTCACTGGATGCCGCTACCGGAACCACCGCAGGAGGTGAATCAATGACCTGGCCTGAGGCATTCACCACGGTAGGAATTGCGATGGCGATGGCGATGGCGATGGTGGTGTATTCGATTTGCCGTTGGGGTTAACAAACAAAAACCCCGGATTGATGGTCCGGGGTTTTTGAAGGAAACAAAACAGAAACAGCAATTGCCGTTACCTGTTGTTACCATGGCAAGTAAACGTATCTCAGGCGAGCGCATTGCGCCGTTCTGACGCAGATAAATTAGCCTGGATAGAAGGTGCTGGCAATAAAAAATAGCGTTTTCTTATCGGTATCGGTAAGATTGCTGCGGGTGCTTGAGGCTGTCTGCCTCGGGCATGCCACTGTAAGGCAGACAGAGAAAAGCCCCAGTTAACATTACGCGTCCTGCAAGACGCTTAACATTAATCTGAGGCCCAATCTATGTCTCACAAATGTAGGTTAGCCTCTTACGTGCCGAAAGGCAAGGAGAAGCAGGCTATGAAGCAGCAAAAGGCGATGTTAATCGCCC
>NZ_JBQZXC010000243.1:0-2078 GCF_053555815.1 Shigella sp. SIG6
AATTTGATGCCTGGCAGTTCCCTACTCTCGCATGGGGAGACCCCACACTACCATCGGCGCTACGGCGTTTCACTTCTGAGTTCGGCATGGGGTCAGGTGGGACCACCGCGCTACGGCCGCCAGGCTAATTCTGTTTTATCAGACCGCTTCTGCGTTCTGATTTAATCTGTATCAGGCTGAAAATCTTCTCTCAATCCGCCAAAACATCTTCGGCGTTGTAAGGTTAAGCCTCACGGTTCATTAGTACCGGTTAGCTCAACGCATCGCTGCGCTTACACACCCGGCCTATCAACGTCGTCGTCTTCAACGTTCCTTCAGGACCCTTAAAGGGTCAGGGAGAACTCATCTCGGGGCAAGTTTCGTGCTTAGATGCTTTCAGCACTTATCTCTTCCGCATTTAGCTACCGGGCAGTGCCATTGGCATGACAACCCGAACACCAGTGATGCGTCCACTCCGGTCCTCTCGTACTAGGAGCAGCCCCCCTCAGTTCTCCAGCGCCCACGGCAGATAGGGACCGAACTGTCTCACGACGTTCTAAACCCAGCTCGCGTACCACTTTAAATGGCGAACAGCCATACCCTTGGGACCTACTTCAGCCCCAGGATGTGATGAGCCGACATCGAGGTGCCAAACACCGCCGTCGATATGAACTCTTGGGCGGTATCAGCCTGTTATCCCCGGAGTACCTTTTATCCGTTGAGCGATGGCCCTTCCATTCAGAACCACCGGATCACTATGACCTGCTTTCGCACCTGCTCGCGCCGTCACGCTCGCAGTCAAGCTGGCTTATGCCATTGCACTAACCTCCTGATGTCCGACCAGGATTAGCCAACCTTCGTGCTCCTCCGTTACTCTTTAGGAGGAGACCGCCCCAGTCAAACTACCCACCAGACACTGTCCGCAACCCGGATCACGGGTCCACGTTAGAACATCAAACATTAAAGGGTGGTATTTCAAGGTCGGCTCCATGCAGACTGGCGTCCACACTTCAAAGCCTCCCACCTATCCTACACATCAAGGCTCAATGTTCAGTGTCAAGCTATAGTAAAGGTTCACGGGGTCTTTCCGTCTTGCCGCGGGTACACTGCATCTTCACAGCGAGTTCAATTTCACTGAGTCTCGGGTGGAGACAGCCTGGCCATCATTACGCCATTCGTGCAGGTCGGAACTTACCCGACAAGGAATTTCGCTACCTTAGGACCGTTATAGTTACGGCCGCCGTTTACCGGGGCTTCGATCAAGAGCTTCGCTTGCGCTAACCCCATCAATTAACCTTCCGGCACCGGGCAGGCGTCACACCGTATACGTCCACTTTCGTGTTTGCACAGTGCTGTGTTTTTAATAAACAGTTGCAGCCAGCTGGTATCTTCGACTGATTTCAGCTCCACGAGCAAGTCGCTTCACCTACGTATCAGCGTGCCTTCTCCCGAAGTTACGGCACCATTTTGCCTAGTTCCTTCACCCGAGTTCTCTCAAGCGCCTTGGTATTCTCTACCTGACCACCTGTGTCGGTTTGGGGTACGATTTGATGTTACCTGATGCTTAGAGGCTTTTCCTGGAAGCAGGGCATTTGTTGCTTCAGCACCGTAGTGCCTCGTCATCACGCCTCGGCCTTAATTTTCCGGATTTGCCTGGAAAACCAGCCTACACGCTTAAACCGGGACAACCGTCGCCCGGCCAACATAGCCTTCTCCGTCCCCCCTTCGCAGTAACACCAAGTACAGGAATATTAACCTGTTTCCCATCGACTACGCCTTTCGGCCTCGCCTTAGGGGTCGACTCACCCTGCCCCGATTAACGTTGGACAGGAACCCTTGGTCTTCCGGCGAGCGGGCTTTTCACCCGCTTTATCGTTACTTATGTCAGCATTCGCACTTCTGATACCTCCAGCATACCTCACAGTACACCTTCACAGGCTTACAGAACGCTCCCCTACCCAACAACGCATAAGCGTCGCTGCCGCAGCTTCGGTGCATGGTTTAGCCCCGTTACATCTTCCGCGCAGGCCGACTCGACCAGTGAGCTATTACGCTTTCTTTAAATGATGGCTGCTTCTAAGCCAACATCCTGGCTGTCT
>NZ_JBQZXC010000244.1:0-2077 GCF_053555815.1 Shigella sp. SIG6
ATTCCTCGGCGGGCGAATGATTATTGAGGGTTTTCGTGGCGCAGATGATGAAGATGAAGAGCCGCGCCGTCGGCACGGTTTCTGGCTACTGGTAACCACCGCGATTGCCACCAGCCTGGATGCCATGGCTGTGGGTGTTGGTCTTGCTTTCCTTCAGGTCAACATTATCGCGACCGCATTGGCCATTGGTTGTGCAACCTTGATTATGTCGACATTAGGGATGATGGTTGGTCGCTTTATCGGCTCAATTATTGGGAAAAAAGCGGAAATTCTCGGCGGGCTGGTGCTGATCGGTATCGGCGTCCAGATCCTCTGGACGCACTTCCACGGTTAATAAGAACGCTGCCAGAGGTGAATATTAAAGTCCGTCTGGCAGTCGAACACTTCTTTTGCTGCCAGTGTTTGCCAGACTTCTGGCTTCGCACGCCAGGCAAACGGCGTCATCTGCAATAATGCGACGGCTTCATCACCGCGAAGACGCATCGGATAACACAACTCCGCACTCTGCTGTAATGTAAAACCTTCCAGTTGTTCTGCATGAGGTGCATGAAGATGTACTTCATTGTAAATCAGCCCCTTCAGCTCCATCAAATGTCGCGGTCCCGGCGTGGCAGTAATGACCCAGCCGCCGGGCTTCACTACTCGTGCTAATTCTTCTGCTTTACACGGCGCGTAAATACGTATTATGGCGTCCATACTGGTATCGGAAAACGGCAAACGGTGGCTGGAAGCGACACAAAGAGTGACCTGCGGATAGCGTTTCGCCGCCGCTTTTATCGCTACCTTCGAGACATCCAGGCCAAACGTGGTGATTTCGGGCAACGCATCGGCAAATGCGTGTGTGTAATACCCTTCACCACAGCCAATATCCAGCACCGCCGTGGCCTTTTCATCAAGCCGTTCCCGCAGTTGGGCGACAATTGCATCACGCAGCGGCTGATAATGTCCGGCATCTAAGAATGCGCGGCGTGCTTGCATCATTTCCGCGCTGTCGCCCGGATCACGAGACCGTTTATGCTGAACGGGCAGCAGATTGACATACCCTTCTTTCGCCATATCAAACTGATGTCGTTGGGGACAGATATAGCTGTTTTTTTCACGCGAAAGAGGCTGATGGCAAAGTGGACAGGAAAACGACATGACAACTCCGGCAGGATACTAAAGGCCGCAAGTGTAACGCGAATCACGCGGCGGGCAAATATCCGAACGCCAGGAGCGAAGATAAAGCATAGTAAAAAGCCTCGCATTCGACGAGGCTTTATAGCGAGATTGAAGCGTATTCACACTTCAGATCAGTGGATTCGATCAGATAGCTGTTACGTTAACAGCTGCCGGACCTTTCTGGCCGTCCTGAATTTCGAACTCAACGTTCTGACCTTCAGCCAGAGTTTTGAAGCCATTACCCTGGATAGCGGAGAAGTGTACGAACACATCTTTGCTGCCATCAGCCGGAGTAATGAAGCCAAAACCTTTAGACTCGTTGAACCACTTAACCTGACCTTTAATCTTTGCCATTTGAAAAATTCCTTAGATTGTTTTCTTCGCCCGCAGGCATAACATAGATAAAACTGACACATTACTGCATGAGGCACCAATATAAGGCTCGGCAGAGAAGCGGTATTCAACGTCAACGTGTTTACTCAGGACTTCTTTACTGAAAATGCCACACATAAACAGAACTGTACCTCGTTTAACCCGAAATCTTTTATCACATACAACGTTAATTATGGCAAGCCATTTTTAAACATGTCTCGATCAGACGCACAAATCTCGATACGTCTTCCACTTTTTTTGCACACTTATGCAACGGAATACGCGCCGATATATCATTGTGCTTAACCTTGCCAGTTCAGGCAGATACTTAAACTGGCGTAGTTTCTAACATAGTTCAATAAGTTCAGTTGTTCTAGGCCAGAGGGAGAAGTTATTACATAGTGCGTGCAATATCACATTTTCTGCTATGCAATGAATAAAAAGTTATATCACTTTTTCTCATAAAACAGTCAGTTAACGGCTATCAATTACCCTAAAGAGAAGTCAATCCCCAAAGGGATTGTAAATTTAAAATAAGAAAAAT
>NZ_JBQZXC010000245.1:0-2059 GCF_053555815.1 Shigella sp. SIG6
ATGACTTTTATGCACCACAAAGCTTTTTAGCGAAGGATGGTCGGCGTATTGTTATCGGCTGGATGGATATGTGGGAATCGCCAATGCCCTCAAAACGTGAAGGATGGGCAGGCTGCATGACGCTGGCGCGCGAGCTATCAGAGAGCAATGGCAAACTTCTACAACGCCCGGTTCACGAAGCTGAGTCGTTACGCCAGCAGCATCAATCTGTCTCTCCCCGCACAATCAGCAATAAATATGTTTTGCAGGAAAACGCGCAAGCAGTTGAGATTCAGTTGCAGTGGGCGCTGAAGAACAGTGATGCCGAACATTACGGATTACAGCTCGGCACTGGAATGCGGCTGTATATTGATAACCAATCTGAGCGACTTATTTTGTGGCGGTATTACCCACACGAGAATTTAGACGGCTACCGTAGTATTCCCCTCCCGCAGCGTGACACGCTCGCCCTAAGGATATTTATCGATACATCATCCGTGGAAGTATTTATTAACGACGGGGAAGCGGTGATGAGTAGTCGAATCTATCCGCAGCCAGAAGAACGGGAACTGTCGCTTTATGCCTCCCACGGAGTGGCTGTGCTGCAACATGGAGCACTCTGGCTACTGGGTTAACATAATATCAGGTGGAACAACGGATCAACAGCGGGCAAGGGATCCGCGTCACTCTTCCCCCTTCACGACCTTCAATAATATGCAATGCAGCTTCCCGCCCGATAATGTCATGTGGAAGCTGAATTGTGGTCAGCGGCGGTAAAAACAGATGCCCGACGCCAACCAGATTATCAAAGCCCATTACGGCGACATCCTGCGGGATACGTACCCCCTTCGCCAAAAGAACCTGATAAGCCACAAAGGCTGCGCGATCGTTACCACATATCAGAACATCAAAATCTGGTTTGCCCGATTTGAAGTGAGCATTGAGTAAACTTGCGAGATCGGTGTAGTGATCATCACCTGTTGCCATGTAAAATTGTTTCACCTCAGCCAGATCTCGTCCAGCATCACGCCAGGCCTGCTCAAATCCCTGCCGACGATACCCTGTTGCCAACGCACTTTCCGGTAGCCAGAAGCATAATGGTTGACGATAGCCCGCCGCGAGCAAATGCTGTGTTGATTCATATTGTGCAGTGTAATCATCAGGGATATAACTGGGTAACGCTGGGTCATCCGCCACACAGTTCGCCAATACAATATTTTCACCATACAGAGACTCAGGCAGCGTGATATGTCGCAGCCCCATTGTAGTATAGATAATGCCATCCGGACGGTGGGCAAGCAGCTGACGTGCCGCGCGGGCAGCGTCATCTTCAGAAAAAATATTGATTAAAAAACTATTCCAGCCGAACTCGCTGGCGGTTTGCTCAATGGCAAGCAGAATATCAACAGAGAAAGGAGTGGTAGCCGTGTCCTGCGCCAGCACGGCGAGAGTCGACGGCTTACGTCCTTGAGCGCGCATCTTACGGGCGGAAAGATCAGGAACATAATTCAGGGTCTGGATTGCCTGCAATACGCGGTCACGCGTTGCAGGACGCACAGATTCTGCATTATGCATCACCCGGGAGACTGTCATCATCGACACTCCCGCCAGGCGTGCGACATCCTTTAATGAAGCCATACCCAAGCCGTTTGCCGTAAAACGGGCACTGTAGCAGAAACAGACGTCACTGGCGAGATCCAACGCCCTATCACCTGACACAGCAATACAATAAAAAATAACAATAATTCCCGGACAATTGTCCCCAATTCCGCCTCTGTTCTCGCCAACGAGTAACCATATAGGCAAGTAAGTAAAACATGCCAACTGGCATCGCCAACCTGGAGAAGAAAATATAAATATGGATCATTGTGCTGCCACTGTATCCCGACATCAGCCCGGAAATTATTGCGATTGCTATCGGTTCAGGTGCAATTGGCTGCACGATCGTTACGGACTCGCTTTTCTGGCTGGTGAAGCAATATTGCGGCGCTACGCTCAATGAAACATTTAAATACTATACGACAGCGACATTTATCGCTTCAGTCGTCGCTCTGGCGGGCACATTCCTGCTGTCATTTAT
>NZ_JBQZXC010000246.1:0-2040 GCF_053555815.1 Shigella sp. SIG6
CCCAGACCGATACGCATTAAAATAAAGTGGCTAAAAGAATTAACCATTCCTGTTAATGCCTGCATTAATGACCAGAATATTAAGCCTGCGCCTAAAACTATTCGTGGGCCAAAGCGGTCTAGCAAAATACCGGAAGGTAGTTGTGAAAAACCATAAGACAGAGAAAATGCAGAAAGCAAAACACCAAACTCTGTCGCCGATAATCCTAACTCGCCACGAATCGCTTCGCCTGCCACGCTCAATGACGAACGGTCGAGAAAATTAACGATCCCCGCCATAAATAATAAAACCAGGGTCACTGTCTGAATACGACGAATCCGTTGCGGTTTATTACCCGCAACACTGGTTGACACATCAACGTCCATTTTTAGCTCCTTGAGCGGAATTAATCGATTTGATGACTATTCAGAAAATAATTAAGCGAACCGTTATTACCAGTTCAACAATGTGCCATCTTCCAGTCGTGCGACGGGGAGATACGCCGGGTCATACGGATATTTCGCCGCCAGTTTCTCATCGAAAGAAATACCCAGCCCCGGTTCATCGCCTGGGTGCATATAACCTTCCTCGAAGCGCCAGCTGTGCGGGAAAACTTCAAGCATTTGTTCGGAATAGCCCATGTACTCCTGAACGCCAAAATTTGGTACCCATAGGTCAAAATGCAGCGCCGCCGCATGACAAACAGGCGATAAATCTGAAGGGCCATGCGAACCGGTACGTACCTGATAAAGCGATGCAAAATCGGCAATCCGCCGCATCCCGGTAATGCCGCCTGCATGGGTGATCGTCGTGCGAATATAGCCAATCAGCTGCTCTTCGATTAACTGCTTGCAGTCCCAGATACTGTTAAACACTTCACCGACCGCAATCGGCGTCACGGTATGCTGGCGAATCAGACGAAAACATTCCTGGTTCTCGGCAGGCGTCGGATCTTCCATCCAGAACAGGCGGTAATCCTCAATGCTCTTCCCAAAGCGCGCCGCTTCGATGGGGGTCAGGCGATGGTGCATGTCATGCAACAGATGTTCGTTAAAACCGAACTTATTACGCACCGCTTCGAATAACTTCGGCGTAAAATCGAGATACTTTTCTGAAGACCACAACTGCTCTTCTGGCCACAGGCCTTTGGTTGCCGGTTCATACGCCAGTCCTTTGCCCTTCGCCAGGCCATAAGTGGTTTGCATACCCGGTACACCGCACTGCACACGAATCGCCTTAAAGCCCATCTGCTGGTGCTTTGCATAGTCTTCAAGGACTTCATCAATCGTACGCCCGGTGGTGTGGCAATAAACCATCACGCCTTCACGAGAAGCACCACCAAGCAGTTGATACAATGGCATATTTGCCGCTTTAGCTTTGATATCCCACAACGCCATATCAATGGCAGAAATGGCTGACATCGTGACGGGGCCACGTCGCCAGTAAGCACCTTTATAAAAGAATTGCCAGATATCTTCGATACGGCTGGCATCGCGGCCAATTAGTTGTGGACAAAGATGATCTTTCAGATAAGAAGCGACCGACAATTCGCGACCATTTAACGTGGCATCTCCTAATCCACAAAGTCCGCTTTCAGTGGTTATTTTAAGCGTAACGAAATTACGCCCTGGGCAAGTAACAAAAACATCTGCAGCAATAATTTTCATTATTGCAATCTCCTGTGTTGTAAATAGACGTTTCAAACCTAATTTTACGCCTACTACCATACAAGAGAGAAAAAGCGATTATTCAACCGTGATCACATTAAAAACAAAAATTTCCACCGAGGAGAAAAAATACCCTCAAAAACCACCTGAATAATTAACCATTATTGTTAAAACAACACGTTAAATAATCACATAACAAACTCCATTAATCATTGAAAATGAGCACAGAAATATAAATTAATTATATTCAATTAATTAAAATGTGTATTGCTTGATGTATTTGAAAATATTATTTTCATGGTGAGAGTGGAGGTAAAGAAGACACAATAATAAAAAGGAATGTGACAAATAATGGTTCTGGTTGGGCGTTAAATTTAAGGTCACCAGAATGCTG
>NZ_JBQZXC010000247.1:0-2006 GCF_053555815.1 Shigella sp. SIG6
GCCACGCTGACAGTACGTGACGATGCCCGTCTGGAACTGGCCGCTGACTTTTGCGGCCTGTTTCTGATGACCGACAAACAAGCGGCGCTGCCGTATGCATCGGCCTACAAACAGGACGAGCAAGAGATTAAACGCTTGTTAGTTGAGGCAGGGATGGAAACCAGTGGCAATTTCAACGAACCGGCAGATCATCTGGCGATCTATCTCGAGTTGTTGAGTTATCTGCATTTTTCGCTGGGAGAGGGGACCGTTCCTGCGCGAAGAATCGACAGTTTGCGGCAAAAAACACTGACGGCGCTGCGGCAATGGTTACCAGAGTTTGCTGCGCGTTGTCGACAGTATGACAGCTTTGGTTTTTACGCGGCACTAAGCCAGTTATTGCTGGTGTTAGTGGAGTGCGACCACCAAAACAGATAACGTCGTTTATGCGCCTGAAAAGACGCGTTTAGCGTCGCATCAGGCATTATGGCGCAGTTGCCGGATGCGTCATCACATCCGGCAAACACACATCACGGATGAGCTACAAACCGGGAAAGCCGCTGGCGTAGCAGGCGGTTTTCCTGCTTCAGGTGCGCAATATCATCCATTAACGTCAGCGCCACCGCGATCCCCGGCCAGTCCAGAGCCAGTTCATGACGCAGGCGTACCGCGCGTTGCACCACAATGGCGGCATGGTCGTCAAATACCCAGGTTGTTTCCTGGATCTCACGCGGTTCAACCACCCCCAAACCGACAATTTCATTCAACTCCTCTTCAGAGATGCCGGTATGCAGGCAAAATTCGGTAATAGTAAAAGTCACCGTAACATTAGCCATTATGCTTTCCCCCAATCTTTACGTGGATCAAAAGACGACTGGGCGTCTGCCAGTTGCTGCCACAGCGCGGCAGTGTTTTCATCCGGTTTCGGCGGCATCACGATTTTCAGTACCGCATACAGATCGCCGGTCTGTTTTTTGCTCACCAGACCTTTGCCTTTAACGCGCAATCGTTGCCCGGCCTGGCTGCCTGGCGGGATAGTCAGCAAAATGCTTTCTTTCAGTGTTGGAACGGTGACTTTAGTACCCAGCGCCGCTTCCCACGGGCTAACCGGCACCACAATTTCCAGATCCTGGCCGACAATATCGAACAGCGGATGTGGCGCAATATGAATCACCAGCCACAAATCGCCATTTGGACCGCCGTTTTCGCCCGGCGTCCCCTGGCCTTTCAGGCGGATGCGTTGACCATTGCCGACGCCTGCCGGGATCTTCACATTCAGCGTTTTCGGGATTTCCTGTTCGATCATGCCAAAGGCGTTATAAACCGGCAGGTTATAGCTGATGGTACGCTTATGCTCAGTAAGCGTTTCTTCGAGGAATACCGCCACTTCGATTTCAATATCGTGGCCGCGTGCGGCGGGGCGTTGACGGCTCTGGCGGGCATGCTGACCGAAAATTGACGAGAAGATATCGTCAAAATCTTCGGCATTAAAACTCTGACCGTCGCCATGATGGAACTGACGGTTAAATTGCGGATCGTTGCGATGTTGCCACATCTGATCATACTCAGCGCGACGTTGTTCATCACTTAACACTTCCCAGGCTTCAGCGACCTCTTTGAAGCGGGCTTCGGCATCCGGTTCTTTGCTGACATCAGGATGGTATTTACGGGCCAGTCGACGATAGGCGGTCTTGATTGTCTTGAGATCGTCCGTCGGTTTCACGCCCATGATGGCGTAATAATCCTTTAATTCCATAGCGTTATCTCGCGTAAATCAACACAAATTGAAGGAACCCCTGTAAGGTAACTCCTATAAGTGTAGGGTAATCCTCAAAATTTCATATGCCAACACAGAATATGTTATTGAAATCATCGCGGAGAGGAGGTCGCCATCAAGATGGGTTGCTGAACATATTTTAAACAGGTGAAAAAGGGTGAGCGATTTTTGATAGTTGAACCAGGCACTTTAAGTTTAACTAGGGCGTCATTATTTATTAAATTTTATAGACGCTATATATGGGTAGTAA
>NZ_JBQZXC010000248.1:0-1967 GCF_053555815.1 Shigella sp. SIG6
GAGCGGTAACGAGTTTGCGAGGATCGGGTTTTCCTTCTTCT
The DNA here is from genome assembly GCF_053555815.1 of Shigella sp. SIG6. Lineage (NCBI taxonomy): Bacteria > Pseudomonadati > Pseudomonadota > Gammaproteobacteria > Enterobacterales > Enterobacteriaceae > Shigella > Shigella sp. SIG6. The sequence continues at coordinate 42 of NZ_JBQZXC010000248.1, forward strand.
TCCATACGCAGTGTGATGTCCCGATCGAAGACCTGCCAACTGGCAGCGGTCATGGCTCGGGTGCCTGGCGGACCGAATACATGAATAGTTTTGTCCTGCAGACCGCTAGCCCATGCATTCATTAAGACTGATGGATAGTCCAGAATATGATCACTGTGTAAATGGGTGAGTAAAATATTATCAATCTGGCGCAGTGGAATATTATTTTTTACCAGTTGTAAGCTGGCCCCGTAACCAGCATCAATTAACCAGGTTTTATTGCCAATAATAAGTGCCGTTGCCATCGGTAAACGGTCAGCTTTTAATAAAGAAGGGCCACCTTTCGTTCCAAGTAGTACAATTTTCATTTATTGCGGTTCGGAGGCGTAGGTGAATGCCACTGGCGCAATCAGGCACGCCACAAATAGTGAGCGTAAAGATATTTTCATGTCGAGTCTCTCAGGTTGATAAATGGTCAGCGACCACGGAATTGTGTTGGTGAGCAACCCATCATTCGGTTGAAAAAACGGGCGAAATAGGCGGGATCTTTGTAGCCAAGATCAAGGGCTATCTGGTTGATGCTTTGCTCGCTATAGAGCAGAAGCCGTCTGGCTTCCCGGCTCACTCGTTCGAAAATCAATCTCTTCGGCGATTGATTGGCAAAACGTCGGCACAGCTCGGTAAGCCGTGATTCACTCATACCGAGCATTGTTGCATATTCAGGGACCATTAAATGTTGGCGATAATTTTCGTCAATCAGCCGATTAAACTTCTGGAATAAACACATCTCGCCGCGCACGCTGCATGTTGAAATATCATTTGGTGGTGCTTCACGCAGTAGGATTGTAAAAATACTTTGCGCCAGTGATTGCAATAGAATTTCCCGTCCTGGCTTATTTTGTTGAAACTCCAGGGATATTATCGGCCAATAATGATTTAATGCCGCCAGTGTATGTTCCATTCCCTCCAGTGACAGACAGATACCTTGTAGCATTGCGGCATCTCCACTACCAGGCCAGAGCTTTTCTACCAGGGGCCAAATTAACTCCTGACGTACGGTCAGAACATGCCCATCGCTATCAGGATCAGTAAAGAAAGTATGTGGCACCGATGGTGGTGTTAGTACAAAAAGCGGTGCGCGCACAGAATAGAAGTGCTCATCCAGTTGTAAAGTAATGCGTCCAGTGACCAGATAATGGAGTTGAAAATATCTATCGTGCCAGTGAGGGCGCATATCGCGTCCAAAGAAATTCGCTAACCGGGCAAATGTTTCATAATGCACATCTTCACCAGCGTAGCGGGCATCATATTCCCGGACCAAATCAATATTTTCATAACCATGTTCAAAGATAGCTTCACTGGACATCATGACTCCTTATTGCGGTTTTGGTGCGATAAGTTCAGATGAAAGAGAGTGTTCCCGACTCCCCATAGGGATTCGGGTCATGACTAACGCGCCCAGTACCAGCAATCCTGCTACAAACCACAAACCTGAGCTAAAACTGCCGGTTGCATCTTTCAAAATACCGATAAGTAATGGACTGACTGCTGAACCTACATTGCCGACAGCATTGATGACAGCCATCGCAACGGCACGCGATTGCAAGCTTATAACTTGATCCGGTGTTGTCCAAAAGATAGTCATCGCGGTAAATGATCCCATTGAGGCCATAATGATGCCGCTCAGTTGAATGAGGCTGTGATCTGTCGCAGAAGCGAGTAACCATCCGGCAGCGGCAAACAGGTAGGGAAGAATCGTATGCTTTTTGCGTTCTTTAAGACGGTCGGAACGACGACTCCACCAGATCATGCCAAAAATTGTGCAGAATTGGGGGATGGCCGCCAGCAAACCAATCATGATGTTGCTACTGCCAGTATTGAAACTCTGTAGGATTTGCGGCGTCCAGATATTAATCGCACTCAGAGTATTAGTCAGGCAAAAATAAG
>NZ_JBQZXC010000249.1:0-1844 GCF_053555815.1 Shigella sp. SIG6
GTCAGGAACTTCGATACCTCTACAGCGAATATTTTGCTGATGATACTTCCCTTTGCCAAATGAAATTAACCTCTTTCTCTATTACCACGTTTTTCCAGAAGCAAGAGATTGGGTATCAAGAGGCTGGCTGCTATGATATGGCGTCTTGTTTTTTAAGCGAGGAAAGATTTTGAGTGCGGGACGCCTGAATAAAAAATCTCTGGGTATCGTGATGTTGTTATCGGTTGGACTGCTATTGGCGGGCTGTTCGGGTAGCAAATCATCCGATACAGGAACGTATTCCGGCTCCGTTTACACCGTGAAACGGGGGGATACGCTATATCGTATTTCGCGCACCACGGGAACCAGCGTAAAAGAGCTGGCGCGACTGAACGGCATTTCCCCCCCTTACACCATTGAAGTTGGTCAGAAACTAAAACTGGGTGGGGCGAAAAGTAGCAGTAGTACACGTAAATCAACCGCCAAATCAACGACCAAAACCGCATCGGTTACACCGTCATCAGCGGTACCGAAATCTTCCTGGCCGCCAGTAGGGCAACGTTGTTGGTTATGGCCAACGACAGGGAAAGTTATCATGCCGTATTCGACAGCAGATGGCGGCAATAAAGGGATGGATATCTCAGCTCCACGGGGTACACCTATTTACGCCGCGGGTGCAGGAAAGGTGGTGTATGTGGGCAACCAGCTGCGTGGCTACGGTAATCTCATCATGATTAAACACAGTGAAGATTACATTACGGCTTACGCCCATAATGACACGATGCTGGTAAATAATGGGCAAAGCGTGAAGACTGGGCAAAAAATCGCCACTATGGGGAGCACGGATGCGGCATCTGTTCGCCTGCATTTCCAGATTCGTTACCGTGCAACGGCAATTGATCCGCTACGTTACTTGCCGCCGCAGGGCAGCAAGCCAAAATGCTGATGGCGAATTAATCAGCAGTCAGCAGCGCGGCACTTGCTAAGGAGAGCGTAAGGTTTATAATGCCTTACGCATCTCGAAGCGGGCGTAGTTCAATGGTAGAACGAGAGCTTCCCAAGCTCTATACGAGGGTTCGATTCCCTTCGCCCGCTCCAATTTATCTTCACCTGATCAATCTGCCATTTTTGCTGTATCTGATTTTCTATATTATCTTAATTCAATCGCTTCAGGCTTTTCGCAATCGCTGTAACACTTCCCCATTTTTTTGTAAATAAAAAGCGTTTACGCAATGCAATCCTTTTGTAACAACCCAGGTAAAATACCTTATTTTCAAGTTGTTGAATAAGTGGTTATCTACGCTTTTAACAAACGATTGATGGATTATTTTATGAAAGGGAAATCTGCATTAACTCTTCTGCTCGCTGGTATATTTTCGTGCGGCACATGCCAGGCGACAGAGGCAGAAGTGATAAGCGAATCTGTATTTAACATTCTTAATTCCAGGGGGGCAGCAACAGATAAAAGTTATTTATCGTTAAATCCAGATAAGTATCCTAATTATCGTCTTCTGATTAACTCAGCCAAATTAAAAAATGAAATAAAGAGTCACTATACCAAAGACGAAATTCAAGGATTGCTAACATTAACAGAAAACACACGAAAGTTAACGTTGACGGAGAAACCCTGGGGAACGTTTATTCTTGCTTCTACTTTCGAAGATGACAAAACAGCGGCAGAAACCCACTATGATGCTGTCTGGCTGAGGGATAGTTTATGGGGCTATATGGCATTAGTATCAGACCAAGGAAATAGTGTAGCCGCAAAAAAGGTTCTGCTCACCCTGTGGGGTTATATGTCTACGCCCGACCAGATTAAGCGGATGCAGGACATCATTAGCAACCCAAAACGACTGGATGGAATT
>NZ_JBQZXC010000250.1:0-1842 GCF_053555815.1 Shigella sp. SIG6
TGTTAGTATTGGCATTAATTCTGGTATACTACATAACGGGCTGAACACCCATTCTACTGCGCCAGCGGAGAACTACGATGGCGCATATACAACTGGTCAAACAAACCTCTTCCGGATTACTTCTCCCGGCGACGCCGGAGAGTTGCGATTTTTTGCATCAAATCAAAATAGGTGAGTGGATACACGCAGACTTTAAGCGTGTGCGTAACTACGCATTCCACAAGCGTTTTTTCAAACTCCTGCAACTGGGATTTGATTACTGGACTCCGGTCGGTGGGGCGATCACGCCTCGCGAACGAAAACTGGTATCAGGCTTCGTTGATTACCTGTGCGAATCAGTAGGTCGGGAACACACTCCAGCCCTGAGTGATGCCGCAGAGCAATACCTTAATACAGTTGCGACATGCAGAACCCGGGATACGGCATTGCTAAAGTCGTTTGACGCTTTCCGCGAGTGGGTAACCATTCAGGCCGGATTTTACACCGAGCATATTTATCCTGATGGTAGTCGTGGGCGCAGGGCAAAATCTATCGCATTTGCGAACATGGACGAAACCGAGTTTCAGCAGGTTTATAAATCTGTACTGAATGTGCTGTGGAACTGGATCCTGTTCCGTAAATTTTCCTCTCCGGAGGAAGTCGAAAATGTGGCCGCGCAGTTACTGGAGTTTGCGTAATGGTGGATTTACGTAAAGCGGCGCGGGGGCAGATGTGCACCGTCAGAATTCCTGGCTACTGCAATCACAATCCCGAAACTTCTGTGCTGGCGCATTACAGGCTGGCGGGGACGTGCGGAACAGCGACAAAACCACACGATATGCAGGCAGCGATTGCCTGTAGCTCATGCCACGATTTAATCGACGGGCGGGTAAAAACCAGCGATTACACCAAAGAAGAATTACGCCTGATGCATGCAGAAGGTGTTTTTCGCACACAAGAAATCTGGAGAAAGGAAGGTTATTTATGATTTACCCAACAAATACAGGCAAAAGCGGGGAACACCTTCGTCTCACCACGCTGGAAAGTGTCTGGATTCAGGGAAAACTGCGCATGTGGGGGCGCTGGTCGTATATTGGCGGCGGTAAGACGGGAAATATGTTTAACCAGTTGCTGGCATCCAAAAAATTGACGAAAACAGCCGTCAATGAAGCCCTGCGCAGGATGAAAAAAGCGGGAATAGAGAAACCTGAGCTGGAAGCGTTTTTGCGAGAGATGATCAATGGCAAGCAAAAGACCTGGCTGGCGCATTGTACTGATGCAGAGGCGTTATGTATTGATAGAGTCATAAGTGAGGTGCTGGCAGAGCATCCTGGATTGATTAGTGTCCTCCGGCAACGGTATGAAGGGCGGGGGATGACTAAGCGTAAAATGGCTGAATTGCTGAATGACGCACACCCTGAGTGGTGTTTCCGGACGTGCTGCAGTCGGGTAGATGTATGGCTAAATCTTGCTGAATATATGCTCTATCTACCGATGCGTGATGCATTCTCTTCCGGGGATCTAAAAACCGTTTGTTGACTCAATCTGTTATCCGGGGCTATATTCCTCACGCGCCAGCAAAATCTGGCGTCGGGATTGGCGTCCCGGATGTTTACGGAGCGATATGAGACGCGCCCGCGTCTTTTTTCATATCGTTTGCACAGTCACATTCGCGATTTATGGCGGGCTGTGTGGGGGAGCCGAAAGGCTCGCCGGTTTCCGTACCCGGTTACGCCAACCCTGCACAGTTCGCCACCAGTTCGATTGGCGTCGTCGGTGGCGATAATTTCCAAATGTACGGAGTTATCGTTATGACCACTCAAATCTCTGTTGAAACTCTCTCCCCGATCACCCATAACCAGT
>NZ_JBQZXC010000251.1:0-1774 GCF_053555815.1 Shigella sp. SIG6
TAGCCAAGTTGTTCTTTCGTTTCGACACCTTCAGCGACGATACTGATCGAAAGTTTACGCGCCAGATCCAATACACAATCCAGAATTCGGGTTAATTCTGGGTCTGCGTTTACGCGGCCAACGAAACTGTGATCAATTTTGATATAATCAATATGCAGGTCATGAAGATAAGAAAGCCCTGAGTAGCCAGTACCGAAATCATCCAGCGCGATGACAAAACCATTTTCATGCAGAATGTTCAACCGCTGAACCAGACTTTCATCAACATTCAATGGCTCACGCTCGGTGACTTCCAGAACAAGGTTTAAATCGCGGCGGGTAAAACTGTCACGGAAATTTAAACACTCGTCGACAAACGTCGGCGAAATAATATGCGAAGCGCTAAAATTAATTCCAATATGAAAACCTTCCGGCAGTTTACTCGCGATAGCGTTCATCTGTCTGGCAACCTGATTCATCAGGCTTTGTGTAAGCGGAACGATTAATCCGGATTTTTCAGCAAGTGGAATAAATGCCGCGGGTGAAATATATCCACCGTGAGGTTGTTTCCAGCGGGCTAACACCTCAACTCCCCGCAATGTCCCTTCCCGACCATTTACCACAGGTTGGTAAAAAGGGACGATCTCCCCGTTATTTATTGCCCGTCGCAGGATCTCTTCAGGCGTTGCGCTTTTATTGAAATATCTATCAAGCAGGAAGGCAGCGGCGCAGGCGATTAACAGAATAAATATTAAAATCCCAAAGCCTTTATCGATAAGTCTGTAGAAGCTAAAGAGTGGCGGCGGGTTAAAGATAATAGTGAAATGATATTTTGTGGAGTGAACCTTCTCGGTATAGGGATAATGTCCATTAAGCGTCATCACATCACCCGTTGGTCCAATAATGTCATCCGCCACGCGTAATACATACCTTACCCCTTTCAAGGGTACATTAAGCGCCCCGCGAATATGTTGATCACTTATCGTAACCAAAATGCGCGTATCTGCAAATTGGCTCTGATAGAGCAGGATAGGTAATCTATTAACGGTGTCGATTGCCGGAGCCAACAGTAAATTACTGTCCGGGACAACAGGAATACGAGACAGCAGGAATACGAGACAGCAGGACCCGATTCCCAGGCAGGGATGTACACCAGACTATTCCCTGTTTGAGAATGATGATTGTGCGCAGGTGAGGTTTCAGAGCTGCTTCAGTGCCAAGCTGATATTGCTCCTCGAGGTCGCATTCCTTCCCGGCAATGTTAACCGCTGTTTGAGTCGCCTGTGACGCTTCTTCAAGTATATGATTGATATTGTTGGCGGCATATCTTGCTCCCGCCAGGTACTCTGCTTTTGCGGAATACCAGAGCTGGATGTTCAAAATAGCGACACCGGTAATAAACAAGCATATCGCAACGAGGATGGGTATGAGTGTATTGCGCATTTGCTTGTCCCGGCCAAAGGGTTTAATACATGAAAATGCCATTCATTCGCTCGCGCTGGCATCTACAGAGATGCATGGTAGAGAGCATAAGAAATATCCACGCCGAAGATAAAATTTTCTCCATCTTGATCTAACCCATTAATTATTGAGCATAATGTAGGCAGTACAAAATAAGTTAGGCGGGATATCAGGCGTCAAGAATGGAGAGCGAGAACTCTCCATTCTTGACACCTGATATTGCGGACATAATAAGAAAGCATAACGCCTGAAATGCTCACTTTGCATCAGCATGGTGATACAGCTGATGTTTATTCTAAAACCTTATTCAAGTTCTAAGAGAGCACGGATTCCC
>NZ_JBQZXC010000252.1:0-1758 GCF_053555815.1 Shigella sp. SIG6
GTGGTTCTAGGTAATTTGTAAGTAGCGTCTTGAGAATGTGATCGTAATCACGTTTAATAGGGCGACTTTTCCACGCCTGAAGATAACCATGATTGTTCGTCCACAACAACACTGGCTGCGCCGTATTTTTGTCTGGCACGGCTCAGTATTATCCAAGATATCCTCGCGCTTACTACTCAATTTTCTCTTTTCTATTGCTGTTATATTCATGCTGCCCTGGTACACGCATCTGGGCATCAAATTCACCCTCGCACCGTTCAGCATTCTCGGTGTCGCCATCGCCATTTTTCTTGGTTTTCGTAATAATGCCGGGTACGCCCGTTACGTTGAAGCGCGAAAACTTTGGGGGCAGTTGATGATTGCCTCACGGTCGTTACTGCGAGAGGTAAAAACGACATTGCCGGATTCGGCAAGTGTAAGGGAGTTTGCCAGGCTGCAAATCGCCTTCGCCCACTGTTTACGCATGACATTACGCAAACAGCCACAGGCGGAAGTGCTGGCTCATTATCTCAAGACTGGAGATCTTCAGCGTGTACTGGCTTCGAACTCTCCAGCTAACCGTATCTTGTTAATAATGGGAGAATGGTTGGCGGTTCAGCGCCGCAATGGACAGCTTTCAGATATCCTGTTTATTAGCCTCAACGATCGGCTTAATGATATTTCAGCGGTTCTGGCAGGCTGTGAGCGCATTGCCTACACGCCAATTCCCTTTGCCTACACCCTGATTTTGCATCGTACCGTTTATCTGTTTTGTATCATGCTGCCGTTCGCGCTGGTCGTGGACCTGCATTACATGACGCCTTTTATCTCTGTGCTGATTTCCTACACTTTTATTTCGCTGGATTGTCTGGCGGAAGAACTGGAAGAACCGTTCGGTACTGAAAACAATGACTTACCGCTGGATACCATCTGCAACGCTATTGAAATTGACCTGTTACAGATGAACGATGAAGCAGAAATTCCAGCAAAAATTCTTCCCGATCGTCATTACCAGCTGACGTGATAATTACTCCGTACGGCGGGCAACAATAAACAGACGCGGAAATGCCAGCAGTATCTGTCCGTTCTCTTGCAGTGGATACTGCTCTTCCAGCATCTGATGGTAGCGCGTAAGAAAAAGCTGCTGTTCGCTCTCGGTCAGATCCTGTAACCACGGACGTAATCCAGTGGCGGTCACCCAATCGATAATCGCCTGGTGCGACGGCATCTGGTGATAGTAAGTGGTTCGCCAGATATCGACCTCACATCCGGCTTCGCTCAAAATATCGTAGTAAGCATGAATGCCAGCCAACGGCTCACGCCCGCGATCCGGGTAGTTTTGTTCCCAAGCAACTTCGCGCATGAGCACATGGGGCGGCTCCAGCCAGTTATCTGGCATCTGTACTGCCAGCACGCCCTGCGGATTAAGTAAAGAAACCAAGTGAGGAAACAATTCGTAGTGGTCGGGCAGCCATTGCAGTGAGGCATTAGCAAAAATCAGATCGAGTGCCTGTTCCGGTTGCCAGTTGCGGATGTCTGCTTCCACGAACTGGCAGTCTGGCAAAGCACTGCGCGCTTCAGCAATCATCGCCGGAGACGAGTCGATGCCTGTTATCCTGGCCGCAGGCCAACGTTGATGCAGCAGGGCGGTGCTGTTACCTGGGCCACAGCCAAGATCGGCAACATATTCGACATTCTCCAGCGGCACTCTGGCAAGCAGCTCCACCGCCGGACGCGATCGTTCAGCGGAAAAGTGCAGATATAAAGAGGGGTTCCAGT
>NZ_JBQZXC010000253.1:0-1742 GCF_053555815.1 Shigella sp. SIG6
GTGGTTCGTGCGCCGATTGATGGCATTGTCGCAAACCGCAGCGCCCATACAGGCAGTTGGGTGGAAGGCGGCACATCGTTAGTTTCACTAGTACCAGTCAGTGAGTTGTGGGTTGATGCAAATTATAAAGAAAACCAAATAGCGGGAATGAAGCCAGGAATGAAGGCTGAGATCCGTGCTGATATTCTCAAAGGGGAAGTGTTTCACGGTCACATTGAAAGCCTTTCCCCAGCGACAGGAGCCAGTTTCAGCTTGATTCCGATAGAAAATGCCACTGGCAATTTCACCAAAATTGTTCAGCGTGTCCCGGTACGGATTGCATTTGACGACGCAAAGGAATTAAAGCAACTTCTTCGCCCGGGACTGTCCGTCACCGTCAGTGTTGATGAGAGATGATGTCTATGCGTAAACATATTGCTTTCGCCAGTATGTGTATGGGATTATTTATTGCTCAGCTTGATATTCAAATTGTATCGTCATCCCTAAATGAAATAGGTGGTGGTCTGTCCGCAGGTAAAGACGAAATGGCCTGGCTTCAGACCAGCTATTTAATTGCTGAGATTATTGTTATTCCGCTCTCTGGGTGGCTGTCACGGGTATTTTCCACTCGTTGGCTTTTTACTCTATCCGCGGGAATATTTACTTTAATGAGTATCGCGTGTGGACTTGCATGGAATATTCAGATCATGATTTTGTTTCGTGCTTTACAGGGAGCTGCTGGCGCATCCATGATCCCTTTAGTTTTCACGACGGCGTTTATTTATTACCAGGGTAAAGAGTTGGGGTTGGCTGCTGCGGTAGTCAGTGCGCTGGCCTCACTGTCACCGACGCTAGGGCCAACTCTGGGGGGCTGGCTCACTGATAACCTCGACTGGCGATGGCTATTTTATATCAATATATTACCTGGCATATATTTAGTTTTGAGTATTCCTTTTCTGGTTAATTTTGATAAACCTGATCTCTCTTTACTGAAAGTTGCTGATTATCCGAGTATTATCCTGTTGGCCATGACTCTGGGATGTCTGGAATATACCCTTGAAGAAGGAGCGCGCTGGGGATGGCTGGATGATAATACTATTTTGCTGACATCAGTTCTGGCATTGGTGAGTTTTATTTTATTTGCTGCGCGTACACTTACAATATCCAATCCGATAATGGATCTTCATGCTTTTAAGGATAAAAATTTCACTCTGGGATGTTTTTTTTCTTTTTCTGGAGGGGTTGGGATATTCTCTACTGTATATTTAATACCTGTGTTTTTGGGACAGATTCGCGGATTAAATGCCGAAGAGATAGGTTTTGCCGTTTGCACAACAGGTATTTTCCAGTTATTTTCTGTTCCCTTTTACTTCTGGTTAAGTAAAAAAATAAATCTGCGATGGCTGTTGATGGCGGGGCTGGGCGGATTTGTGTTTTCAATGTATCTTTTTACCCCTATAACCCACGAATGGGGATGGCAGGAATTACTGTTTCCACAGGCAATTAGAGGGATTTCGCAGCAGTTTGCGATGGCCCCCATCGTAACATTAACGCTGGGGGGAATTCCAAAAGAACGGCTGAAGTTAGCCTCTGGTGTATTTAATTTAACACGTAATCTTGGGGGCGCGATTGGTATTGCCCTGTGTGGCTCTATTCTCAATAATCGAACTAATTTTCATTTTTCGAGAATGGGTGAAAAAATGGTTTCTGTTCCTCATACGGTGAATGACTTCATTTCCAGAAGTGCTTTATTTTTTAATCGC
>NZ_JBQZXC010000254.1:0-1711 GCF_053555815.1 Shigella sp. SIG6
CCGTCATACTCCGTTCTTCAAAGGCTACCGTCCGCAGTTCTACTTCCGTACTACTGACGTGACTGGTACCATCGAACTGCCGGAAGGCGTAGAGATGGTAATGCCGGGCGATAACATCAAAATGGTTGTTACCCTGATCCACCCGATCGCGATGGACGACGGTCTGCGTTTCGCAATCCGTGAAGGCGGCCGTACCGTTGGCGCGGGCGTTGTTGCTAAAGTTCTGGGCTAATTACACGTTAATTAGTTTTGAATTGAAAAGGGCGCTTCGGCGCCCTTTTTGCTGCCCGTAATTTGAGCTCGAAATATTTAGGCGTAATTTTGCTCGCTGAACTATGGCGCAAATAAAACTGTGCTATTGTAATCATAACCATTCTCATTTACACTTTGTGCAGAATTTGAACGGGAGCAATCATGTACGTTTGTTTGTGTAATGGTGTAAGTGACAAAAAAATTCGCCAGGCAGTCCGTCAGTTTCATCCGCAATCTTTCCAACAATTGCGTAAGTTTATTCCTGTGGGAAATCAATGCGGTAAGTGCATTCGCGCCGCGCGCGAAGTGATGCAGGACGAGTTGATGCAGATGCCAGAATTTAAAGAGATTGCCTGAAGCCCACGCTTATTTTTTGACATCCCGCTAGCCCCATCTACGCTCTAATAGTGGAAGCGGAGGGACTATAAAATGAAAGGTGATGTTAAAATCATAAATTATCTCAATAAACTATTGGGAAATGAGCTTGTCGCAATCAATCAGTATTTTCTCCATGCCCGGATGTTTAAAAACTGGGGCCTGATGCGTCTCAATGACGTCGAATACCATGAATCCATCGATGAGATGAAACACGCTGATAAATATATCGAGCGTATTTTGTTTTTAGAAGGAATCCCCAACTTACAGGATTTAGGCAAACTGGGGATTGGTGAAGATGTCGAGGAGATGCTGCAATCTGACCTGCGATTAGAACTGGAAGGCGCGAAGGATCTGCGTGAGGCTATCGCATATGCCGACAGCGTTCATGACTATGTTAGCCGCGATATGATGATCGAGATCCTTGCTGATGAAGAAGGTCATATCGACTGGCTCGAAACTGAACTGGATCTCATCGGTAAAATCGGCCTACAAAATTACCTGCAATCACAAATTAAAGTTAAAGATTAACGGCCTATCAGCAAACTATCCCAGCCTATAACGAAACCCGCAGCCGCCAGAAATGGCCCAAAAGGCAGCGGGTTTTTTAATGATTCTTTTCCTCTCATGAGCAGACCAATAACTACGGCTCCGCAAGCGAATGAGGCAGCAAGGAAAACCAGTCGTGGTAAGAAGGCCCATGAATGCCAGGCGCCAAGGGCGGCGAGAAACTTCACATCACCATAGCCTAATCCTTCTTTATGTCGCAGTATGCGATACCCCCAGTAAATGACAGCGAATGTGCCGTAACCAACAATTGCCCCCCATAACGCATCGGCTAAACCATCAGGATGACAAACTTGATAGAACAAAAGACCTGACCAGAGTAACGGGCACGTAAATCTGTCAGGTAACAAGCCATGCTTTGCATCCCAGAAAAAAAGTAGGGCTGATAAACAAGCGTACAAAATTAGAAAGGGAAGGGTAGTGTCCATAAAACATCCTCTGTAATTGGAGTATCACCATCGAATAACTCCGGATGCTCAGCAACAGAGAGAGCGCTGATTTGTTAACCTGATTCCGG
>NZ_JBQZXC010000255.1:0-1681 GCF_053555815.1 Shigella sp. SIG6
ACGCTTCTTTAAGGTAAGGAGGTGATCCAACCGCAGGTTCCCCTACGGTTACCTTGTTACGACTTCACCCCAGTCATGAATCACAAAGTGGTAAGCGCCCTCCCGAAGGTTAAGCTACCTACTTCTTTTGCAACCCACTCCCATGGTGTGACGGGCGGTGTGTACAAGGCCCGGGAACGTATTCACCGTGGCATTCTGATCCACGATTACTAGCGATTCCGACTTCATGGAGTCGAGTTGCAGACTCCAATCCGGACTACGACGCACTTTATGAGGTCCGCTTGCTCTCGCGAGGTCGCTTCTCTTTGTATGCGCCATTGTAGCACGTGTGTAGCCCTGGTCGTAAGGGCCATGATGACTTGACGTCATCCCCACCTTCCTCCAGTTTATCACTGGCAGTCTCCTTTGAGTTCCCGGCCGGACCGCTGGCAACAAAGGATAAGGGTTGCGCTCGTTGCGGGACTTAACCCAACATTTCACAACACGAGCTGACGACAGCCATGCAGCACCTGTCTCACGGTTCCCGAAGGCACATTCTCATCTCTGAAAACTTCCGTGGATGTCAAGACCAGGTAAGGTTCTTCGCGTTGCATCGAATTAAACCACATGCTCCACCGCTTGTGCGGGCCCCCGTCAATTCATTTGAGTTTTAACCTTGCGGCCGTACTCCCCAGGCGGTCGACTTAACGCGTTAGCTCCGGAAGCCACGCCTCAAGGGCACAACCTCCAAGTCGACATCGTTTACGGCGTGGACTACCAGGGTATCTAATCCTGTTTGCTCCCCACGCTTTCGCACCTGAGCGTCAGTCTTCGTCCAGGGGGCCGCCTTCGCCACCGGTATTCCTCCAGATCTCTACGCATTTCACCGCTACACCTGGAATTCTACCCCCCTCTACGAGACTCAAGCTTGCCAGTATCAGATGCAGTTCCCAGGTTGAGCCCGGGGATTTCACATCTGACTTAACAAACCGCCTGCGTGCGCTTTACGCCCAGTAATTCCGATTAACGCTTGCACCCTCCGTATTACCGCGGCTGCTGGCACGGAGTTAGCCGGTGCTTCTTCTGCGGGTAACGTCAATGAGCAAAGGTATTAACTTTACTCCCTTCCTCCCCGCTGAAAGTACTTTACAACCCGAAGGCCTTCTTCATACACGCGGCATGGCTGCATCAGGCTTGCGCCCATTGTGCAATATTCCCCACTGCTGCCTCCCGTAGGAGTCTGGACCGTGTCTCAGTTCCAGTGTGGCTGGTCATCCTCTCAGACCAGCTAGGGATCGTCGCCTTGGTGAGCCGTTACCCCACCAACAAGCTAATCCCATCTGGGCACATCCGATGGCAAGAGGCCCGAAGGTCCCCCTCTTTGGTCTTGCGACGTTATGCGGTATTAGCTACCGTTTCCAGTAGTTATCCCCCTCCATCAGGCAGTTTCCCAGACATTACTCACCCGTCCGCCACTCGTCAGCGAAGCAGCAAGCTGCTTCCTGTTACCGTTCGACTTGCATGTGTTAGGCCTGCCGCCAGCGTTCAATCTGAGCCATGATCAAACTCTTCAATTTAAAAGTTTGATGCTCAAAGAATTAAACTTCGTAATGAATTACGTGTTCACTCTTGAGACTTGGTATTCATTTTTCGTCTTGCGACGTTAAGAATCCGTATCTTCGAGTGCCCACACAGATTGTCT
>NZ_JBQZXC010000256.1:0-1633 GCF_053555815.1 Shigella sp. SIG6
CGGTTTGATGAGTTTGCAGAAGCGATTAAATCGCTTAAGGCTGCCGGTATCAGTGTAGCAATTGATCATTTTGGCGCAGGTTTTGCCGGTTTGTTACTCCTGTCACGCTTCCAGCCTGACAGAATTAAAATCAGTCAGGAATTGATTACCAATGTTCATAAAAGCGGGCCACGGCAGGCAATTATTCAAGCGATCATAAAATGCTGTACATCACTTGAAATTCAAGTCAGTGCTATGGGCGTGGCAACACCAGAAGAGTGGATGTGGCTTGAATCCGCAGGAATTGAGATGTTTCAGGGAGATCTGTTTGCTAAAGCTAAATTGAATGGTATCCCTTCCATAGCGTGGCCAGAGAAAAAATAATTTTCAGCACATTCTTTCACATGATTTCAGTAAATCATCGTGAAAATGAATACGTTATGTTTAAATTTAATCTACATTAAAAATAATGTTTCATCCAATTTAGCTGAAATCTTATTTATACTTTGTACAATTTTAGCGTATATTGTACAAAGTATTATTGGGTCGTGTACAGGCGACGGAGATTTGTGACCGCAAGGAGGAATTGTGGCTTATTACAGCATTGGTGATGTTGCTGAACGTTGCGGGATTAATCCTGTCACTCTCCGGGCCTGGCAACGCCGCTACGGTTTGTTAAAACCACAGCGCAGTGAAGGCGGACACCGACTCTTTGATGAAGAAGACATACAACGCATCGAAGAGATCAAGCGTTGGATCAGTAATGGCGTCCCTGTAGGCAAAGTTAAAGCATTACTGGAAACCACCAGCCAGGATACGGAAGATGACTGGAGCCGCCTGCAAGAAGAGATGATGTCAATTCTTCGTATGGCTAATCCTGCCAAACTACGCGCGAGAATTATTTCACTGGGTCGAGAGTACCCAGTAGATCAATTGATTAATCATGTTTACCTTCCTGTTCGCCAGCGCCTCGTGCTTGATCACAACACCTCCCGCATTATGAGCAGTATGTTTGACGGCGCATTAATTGAATACGCAGCAACCTCGCTTTTCGAAACGCGCCGTAAGCCCGGTAAAGAAGCCATTCTGATGGCGTGGAATGTTGAAGAGAGAGCACGATTGTGGCTGGAAGCATGGCGTTTATCATTGTCAGGATGGCACATTTCTGTTCTTGCTGATCCCATTGAATCGCCGCGCCCGGAACTGTTCCCGACGCAAACATTGATTGTCTGGACAGGCATGGCACCAACGAGAAGGCAAAACGAACTTTTACAACATTGGGGTGAGCAAGGTTATAAAGTCATCTTTCATGCCCCCTAATTTCACCTTTATCCCGCCCCTTAGACAGAATGTTATAATCTGAACCCACAACAGCATTTGTACCGGAGCTGGTCCGTTGCAAAATGCTCACCGGGAGAATTCAGGTAATCCCTCTATCACACTCTGTACATATCACAGCCAAAGGACAGACCAGATTGAAGTGGTAAAACCGATCGTGCACACTACGCAGTCTCACAACTAACAAGAGGTTATTATCCTGATGGATCAGGTCGTTGTTTTTCAAAAGATGTTTGAGCAAGTGAGAAAAGAGCAAAACTTCTCCTGGTTTTATTCAGAATTAAAACATCACCGTATTGCACATTACATTTATTAT
>NZ_JBQZXC010000257.1:0-1613 GCF_053555815.1 Shigella sp. SIG6
GAATGATATAAAAGATCGCCTCGATGAATTTGCCAACCTTGAAGAAGATTGTGAGAATTTCGGTATTAGAAATTCTGATCTAGCTAAATGCCTGCAAAAGGGTGGTGATTGTCAGGGTTATCTCTTCCGCTGTCTCCACTGCGGCAAGCTGAGACTGTGGGGTGATTTTTCGTAGTCATTTAAATAATGAGAACAGGCCGGAGCGTAATTCATACATCCGGCCTTATTTCTTCAGCTTAACCGAACGCTAATTCTGCGGCAGCGGCTTTATCAGCGATTACCATCAGCGAAGGATGCAGCTGCAACACGGAAGCTGGAACATCTTCGGTAACCGGACCTTGCAGCACATTTTTCAGTGCCTGCGCTTTACCTGCGCCACTGACAATTATCAGCAAGTTTTTCGCCGCCATGATGCTTTTCGGCCCCATCGTCACGTAGCTGTCAGGCACTAACGAAAAGTCGCCGCCCAACTCACCATGCGCCACAATATCAACCATCTCTCCCTGGATCGGGAACTCCACGGTTTGCTCATGGAAATGGGGCGTATTCGGCAAATTGCCACAAAAATGACCATCTGCACCTAATCCCAGCACCACCAAATCCAGGCCGCCTTCACGCGCCAGTTTCTGATCATGCTCGCGGTAGTTATCAATAGTGAGCTTCTGGATATTCTCTTCTTTGATCCCCGCAGGGGTGAAAAACAGATTACGCAGATTGGTAATCGTTACGCCTTCTCCCTCTTTGCCACGAAAGGGAATTTCATCGAAATTATAGAAATAGCAGTTATCGTACCAAGGCTTACCTTTAACCAGGGTGGTGAGGTATTCATACATGCCTTTGGGCGTGCTACCGGCGGTAATTGCCAGGTTAACACGACGCGTCTTCGACATATAACCAAGCAGATGGTGTGCCGCGACACGGCTCATTTCCTGGTAATCTTCGGTAATGATTAATTTCATCTTAATGCCTTATTTTATTTAAATAATTTCTGTACGAAGGCTGCATAGGCAGGCCGCCAGACATCCATTTCATGGTTCAGGCCGGGATATTCTTGGTAATCAAACTTAATTTTTTTCTGCTCAAGCTCAGTTTTCAGCCCGGCGATATCCTTGCCGGTTACGACATCTTTATCACCAACGACCACAGTAAAATTACGTAGTTGCTGGTTAATAGCTGCCGGATCGTTCAGCCGGGCCGCGACACCTTCATCCGGTACGGTTGTCGTGGTAACACCACTGAATGTGGCCAGCCAGCCAAAGCTTTCCAGATGATTCATTCCGGAAACCAGCGCCTGGTACCCGCCTTGTGAAAGCCCTGCCAGCGCGCGACCATCGGCATCTTTACGGACACTAAAACGCTTGCTAATCAGCGGGATAATATCGTTCATCAGTTCGCGATCTGCCGCTTTAGCATTCAGCGGATAAAAGACTTTACGTCTTTCCTGAGGCACGAAATCTTCGGGAATAATGCCCTTCGCATCGGTTTCGGTATCCGGGATCACCACCAGCATCGGTTTAATTTTCCCTTCAGCCAGCAGGTTATCCATGATTTGCTGGATACGCCCCTGATCGATAGCGGAACGTCCGGTATCACCAAAACCGTGATAGAAATAG
>NZ_JBQZXC010000258.1:0-1578 GCF_053555815.1 Shigella sp. SIG6
GAGTTCGGTATGGTTTTCGCCAGCGCGCCTGTCGAAGAAACAATCTTGCCGTCCTTCACTTCTACGCTCATCGCTCCCCAACGTCCCGCGGTGAGGATTTTACCGCCCTTCTCTTCTGCCCATGCGGGGAGCGGTGCTGCCGATGTCACCACCAGCGCTCCAGCGGCAATACCGCTGTGTTTAATAAATTCACGTCTTGTTAATGCCATAACTTCCTCCCTGATCAACGAGGATCACTGTTTCTCGGTAATATCTTTGGCGTTGTACTGGAAATACCGCGTTAAAATGTCCAGTTCGTTTTCGCTCATGCTGGTTCGTGCCCCCATTCCTTTGGCAATGGACGGCCACGCATTGACGGTGTAATGGTCGGCGGCAATAGAGGCATGACAACCAGCGCAATAGGTATCGTCAAGTTTTTCAGCGTATTGCCATAGCGGTTTACGGTCCGCTAATGCGGGATCGGTAAGCGCACCCTGTAAAGACGCCTGACGCCATTGATTGCCGTATTCGTCAGCCTGCCATTCCCCGTTTACCGTGAGCGCCTTGATACCTTCTTCACTTAATGTGGCTAGCGCCAGCCGTTGACCTGCCGCCAGGTAGAGCGTGTTTTCACTGCCCTGCATTTGATAACCCTGCAACAGAACGATCGGCTGTTTGCCACTGGCATCAACGACGGTGAGATCGGTACCAGGATTCACGGTAGCCAGCTCGCCTATGCGAGAAGTTTTGAAAGGATAAATATGTGCGCCATTAGTCACTGAAGTAGCGGCCTGGCTTTCCAGCTCATGCGCCGCGTTGTCATCCATTTTTATTTCTGGCGGAAAATGGGCAATGCCTTTATGACAATCGATATAGGTTTCGCCGCCCTTTTGTGCTTTGTTATGCATTTTCTGCGCAGATTCACTTTGCGAGGCAATATCCATGGCATCAAAAGAATGGCAACTACGGCACGTTGCAGAGTCAGTTGCTTTTAATTCTTTCCATACTGTTTCGGCCATTTCCTGGCGATGAGTTTCGAACTTATCGTCACTGTCTATTTTGCCGCTAACAAATTCATGATAAATATCTTTAGATGCTTTTAATTTAGCAAATAAATAATCCATCCCTGACTTTGGAATATGGCAATCGGCACATTCCGCACGTATCCCTTTCTGGTTCGAAAAGTGGACAGTTCCCTGATATTCCTCAAAAGGTTTACTCATCGAGTGGCAGGAAAGGCAAAATGCTGTATCCGACGTTTTATGTAAGGCTTTTTGCGCCAGCAATAACCCGCCGCCACCAACCACAACCGCTATCAGCAAAAACAATAACCCAATGCGTTTTTTCCCTCGCATAGATTCCTCTAAATAAATTCCAGAACACCGAAATCATTGTATAATTAAATACACAACGAATTAACCGCTTGCATAACTCGGCACAACACTGCCTGAAATAATCGATAAAGAATATGATTTATTACAATGTAATCATTAATTGCTAAGGAATAACCCAGTTGCTATTTAGAATATATATTTATCAGTTTTAGCAATTTAAATCCCATAATCAATGTAAATATAAAAAATATTTTTAGCACAACGC
>NZ_JBQZXC010000259.1:0-1545 GCF_053555815.1 Shigella sp. SIG6
CAAATGAGAAAGTAATATGTCAAAACAGTGCATCCTTTGTGACCAAAGAGTTTATCTGCGGCACTATACTTGTCTCATTAATACTCAGTTCTCTATTTTGCTACATATCAATATCACCATCAATTTTCATGCATACTTATGGCCTGAGTACTTTTAGTTACTCAATTATTTTCTCCTTCTCAGTTTTATTTTTCATAATCGGAAATCAATTATCAAAGATTGAAAAATTATCCAACCTATGGTTTTTATTACCCAATAGCCAATTTTATCGCATTACAAATAAATGGTTCAAAAACAGGATTTGCCGCATCTATTACAGGTTTTACTCAAACAATAAGCGCTGGTACAATCAGTTTCCTGTCAGTAACCGTAAGCGACAACGGTGTTGGTCCCGGGACTACTTTAGGTCTTGGTTCACTAATAACTTCATTACTGTCAATAGCCGTAATCGCCATTGCAGGAAATAATAAAAAGTAAGTGTACTCTGACTGCGTATGTATCTACTTTGTGTAATGCAGGTGTCTATTGAAAATAATTCTTTTCGTGGGCATCTGTTGTATAAAATAAAAAATTATCCTGTCTGGCAACAATCGCGTCCATCTGTATTAATGGACTCGAACGATGAACTCTCAAACAACACTAGATATCACCGGCTTTCGCACTTATTTGCCAGAATCATTACGTCTCAGATTCGACGAGCAATTATCTGTCCGGGCTATCGCACAGCAGTTAAGACTCAGTTATTCCCCCATTCACAATCTCTTTCAACGAATTAACGCCTCAGGTATTGTCTGACCATGACCCGAGTCCCTTTCATTCGCCCAACCGATACCATACTTTATGCCAACAGAAAGAATGAATGAACCGCGCCTAAAATCAGCGAGGACACATGGCACAAAGTGCGACATGTCTCACATTTAACCCCAGTGGGGGCAACAAGTATAAAACCGTTTTTTGATTAAGTGGTCGAATATGAAAAGGGGAAGGTTTATGTGAAAAATACCTGTGTTTTCTTTGAAAACACACAACAGTATCAGGTTATTTATGTTTATACAGTGCGTTCCAAACTGACCTGAATAATTACGCAAGTTGCAACAATAAAACATTTTTGCCGTAGTGTGAGGTACTCCGGTAAATTGCTTTCCAGGTGCAGACAATGACTAACGAAGAACTACAGGCAATCGCATTATCCATGCTTGAGCGCCAGCGCGAAAAAGTACACCAGCAACGGGAGTCTTTGCTTAACCCATCTCCATTCACCAGGCCAAAACGATTGGAGCTTGAAGCATTCTTGGACAAATACCCACGGCGGCTTAAATCAGGCAAAACCAGACCACCAGGCTGATAGCTCACAGTTTGTTCTCCGATTCAATAAAACGGATAAGAACCATCAGCGCGGTAGCGTAAGGCACTACAGCGCATTGCTTTACGAGTAATAACAATGGATTTATCACCAGAAGACGCAAAGTTTTTACGAGAACTGCAACACCGTATGCTCAGAGAAGCCATTATCGAACAGCAAACGGGCATGAGCGCCATAGACCC
>NZ_JBQZXC010000260.1:0-1479 GCF_053555815.1 Shigella sp. SIG6
TATAAAGGAATATTATGTCTGCTTTTAAAAAGTCACTTCTTGTTGCTGGTGTAGCAATGATTCTTTCCAATAACGTGTTTGCTGATGAAGGTCACGGTATTGTTAAATTTAAAGGTGAAGTTATCTCTGCTCCATGTTCTATTAAACCAGGTGACGAAGATTTAACTGTAAATCTGGGTGAAGTAGCAGATACCGTACTGAAAAGCGATCAGAAATCTTTGGCTGAACCTTTCACTATTCACCTGCAAGACTGCATGTTGAGCCAGGGTGGAACCACTTATTCAAAAGCGAAGGTTACTTTCACCACAGCGAATACTATGACGGGTCAGACTGACCTGCTGAAAAACACCAAAGAAACTGAAATCGGTGGTGCCACAGGCGTTGGCGTACGTATTCTGGATAGCCAGAGCGGCGAAGTGACTTTAGGTACCCCGGTAGTAATTACATTCAACAATACTAACAGCTATCAGGAACTGAACTTCAAAGCTCGTATGGAATCCCCGGGCAAAGATGCTACCCCGGGCAACGTTTACGCTCAGCCTGACTATAAGATTGCTTACGAGTAATCACATTAGGCCGGGGTCGCCCGGCCACATCATTAACGGATTAATGATAAGTGGAACAGATGTATAAAAAATTAAAATTAACCACAATAAGCGAATTGATTAAAAATATTTATTGTTCATTATCCGTTCTCATCATTGGTTGTGCGTCAGCTTATGCCGTTGAATTCAACAAAGATTTAATCGAAGCCGAAGATCGTGAAAACGTTAACCTTTCCCAATTTGAAACTGATGGCCAATTACCCGTAGGTAAATACTCATTAAACGCTCTTATTAATAATAAAAGGACGCCAATCCATCTGGACCTGCAATGGGTATTAATTGATAACCAAACTGCAGTTTGTCTGACTCCAGAGCAATTAACATTATTAGGCTTTACTGATGAGATTATTGAAGAGGCTCAGCAAAACCTGATCGATGGTTGTTACCCTATCGAAAAAGAAAAACAAATTACAACTTATCTCGATAAAGGGAAAATGCAATTATCCATATCTGCACCTCAGGCATGGTTAAAATACAAAGATGCAAACTGGACGCCTCCTGAACTTTGGGATCATGGTATTGCTGGGGCATTTCTTGACTACAATTTATATGCCTCTCATTATGCACCACATCAGGGCGATAATTCACAAAATATAAGTTCCTATGGGCAGGCTGGGGTTAATCTTGGGGCCTGGCGCCTGCGTACTGATTACCAGTACGATCAGTCATTTAACAATGGCAAAAGCCAAGCGACCAACCTGGATTTTCCGCGTATTTATTTGTTTCGCCCAATCCCAGCAATGAATGCAAAACTAACTATAGGTCAATACGATACTGAATCCTCTATTTTCGACTCTTTCCATTTTTCTGGCATTTCGTTGAAAAGCGATGAGAATATGTTACCGCCAGACCTACGTGGTTACGCACCGCAAAT
>NZ_JBQZXC010000261.1:0-1357 GCF_053555815.1 Shigella sp. SIG6
AGTGGTTGTGGTTATGCTATTGATAATCAAGGGTATTGCTAATGCCCTGACGCATACCACGTAAGCCAGGATTTTCGCAAGGGAAGATGATGATGACGAAACACCCGACAGGAATTTATGTCGGGTGCCTTGTTAAGGTCATAAGAAGGAGGCTAAGAATGGAGTTAAAAGAGAGCGTTATTAATTATTCTCCATTTGTTTTGCAACATCCATAATGTGGTAAAGCGGTACTCTGTTCTTAGCTAACTCAACCATGGCGTTCATATAAGGTACCATGGTTGAAAAAAGGATTTTATAACCTTCGCAAAAATAAGAAACAGTCTCATTGTTTACTTTAGTAATACGATGCTTAGGACAACCGCCATTGCAGATAGGTTTATATGCACATTGCTGACATTTCGCTGAAATCCGTTTTTTTTGCGCTGTCAGTTGTACACTGTTCATCGTTTTGAGTTCAGATTTATTAATGTTTCCAATTTTGTACTGTGGATAGACAAAATGGTTGCATTCGTAAATGTCTCCATTACTTTCAACAACCAGATTATCCTTGCAGGACTCCTGGAAAATACAACTTGTATGCCCATTCCCCAAAAAACGGCTGACAAAGCTTTCAAACTGACGAATGAAAATTTCACCCACATCGTTTTTAACCCATTGCATAAAAATGGTTGACATAAACTTTCCATAAGCCGTGGGAGGCACAGAAAAATCAATGATACGGAATGTGTTCTCACTATGACCACTGAAATCAATATTCGGCGTCCCGGTTTCTAGCAATTCGATAAATTGCATATGTTTACTGCCGATAGATTTTAAAAAATGATAAACCTCAAGAGGGTAATGGACATTAACGTTATTAATGACGGTTAACGTATTAAACTCTACTTGATATGATTTCAGACGCTCGATGGCTGCTATCACTTTTGCAAAAGTACCGTTACCTGAATTACTGCGTCTGTAACGGTCATGTAACTCCTGGGGGCCATCGATCGAGATACCAACCAGAAATTCATATTCTTTGAGAAAGGCACACCATTCATTATTCAATAAAATGCCATTCGTTTGTAATGCATTAAAAATACGTTTTTGGCCTGCATAGCGTTGTTGATAGTGAATAACTTTACGGAAAAAATCCAGGCCAGCCAGAGTGGGTTCACCGCCTTGCCAGGTAAAATAGACCTGATTGCCAGACGCTTCGATATATTGTTTGATGAACTCTTTCAGAGTGCTGTCATCCATCCATTTTTCATGAGTAAACTGCGACTCTTTTTCAAGGTAAAAACAGTAATCACATTTGAGATTACATTGAAAACTGGAGGGCTTGGCTGTAACGTGCATCGCTATCTCGCTCAATAAG
>NZ_JBQZXC010000262.1:0-1307 GCF_053555815.1 Shigella sp. SIG6
CGGGCATTATCTGAACATAAAACACTATCAGTAAGTTGGAGTCATTACCTTATAACGCTTATAAATGTGTAATCAGGCAATATTTAAATATTTATGTGTTTGCATCGACAAACGCCAATTACGCGCAATACAGGTTTCAATGCACAATCGTGTGGCATCATCCTTTTGGCTAATCGGCTGCAGTGCAATGACTCGCGGTTTATCATCGGTCAGCGTTGCCAGTAGTTCATCCAGTGCTTCAATATCGCGTACGCGCCCCACTGGATGCTTGATTTCGTTGGCTCGCTCCAGTGCCTGTGACAACACTTCATAGCCGCCGCGCATGTTCAGCTTTGGCGATACGGTAACCCAGGTATTCGGTGTGCAGCGTACTTCATGAGTTCCACTGGTTTCGATCTGGCAGCTAAAACCGTTCTTTTCGAGCAGGTCAGTCAGTGGCAGCAAATCATGAATGCAAGGCTCACCACCCGTAATCACCACATGCCGCGCGGTATATCCCTGACGACCAATGACAGCCAGCAAGTCTTCACTGCTCGCCGCCCCCCACTTATCACTCTCTTTGGTCTTCGCCAGAATGCTGAAAAGGGAGACTTCCCGATCCTCAAGCTTTTCCCAGGTGTGTTTGGTGTCGCACCAGGCACAGCCAACCGGGCATCCCTGTAAACGAATAAAAATGGCGGGGACGCCGGTAAAGTAACCCTCACCTTGCAGGGTCTGGAACATCTCGTTAATCGGGTACTGCATAGCATTCTCTGTGAAGTGGATAATTGTTAATTATTGCAGATCCTGCCGCAACAATCATGTCTTATTAACATTCTGTTACATGCAGATTTAAAGAAAAATACGAAACATATCGTTAATAATTAAAGGGAGTAACGTATTATGTCAGAAGAAAATAAAGAAAATGGATTTAATCATGTCAAAACATTCACCAAAATTATATTTATTTTTTCTGTATTAGTTTTTAATGATAACGAATCTAAAATTACCGATGCCGCCGTCAATTTATTTATCCAGATTTAATGAGAAATTTATAATGCGCTATTTCATACTAATGTTCACTTTCGTATGTTCCTTTGTTGCAGCCCAACCAACTATTGTCCCACAATTACAGCAACAAGTTACGGGTCTTACGAGTAGCTTAAACTCACAAGAAAAGAAAGAACTGACGCACAAGTTAGAATCTATTTTCAATAATACCCAAGTGCAAATTGCGGTAATGACTCCAACTTACTGATAGTGTTTTATGTTCAGATAATGCCCGATGACCTTGTCATGCAGCTCCACCGATTTTGAGAACGACAGTA
>NZ_JBQZXC010000263.1:0-1250 GCF_053555815.1 Shigella sp. SIG6
ATTTAGTGCTTCTTCAGTTTGAATCAGTGCAAAGACGACAGTTTTCTCGAAGTCTCTTTTCAACGGGAATAAAAAAGTCTGGAAAATAACATCCTGATTGACCGTTATTGTGATCCAGCTTCCCCATCGTGCACTGGGCCTTTCATTAATCGTTAAGTTACCCGTATAGTCACTTTCCCATTTATCACTAAAGGCTCGGTAAAAATCATGGCCAATAGATGAAACAGTATGGTCAGTTAACAATCCCGGGACTTCTACCTCAACGGCGTGAAGATTCCCTGCGGCGAACAGAAATTCTGCCGCCACAATCCAGCGTAAATAACGTTTCATGGCTTTATCGCCTGAGGTTATCGTTTGCCCAGGAAACCGCTTGTGTCCGGTTTTTTACGGCTATCTTCTTGAAAAGATTATAAAGATGCGTTTTAACCGTATTTTCGCTGATGAACAACGAACGAGCGATCTCGTTATTAGACGCGCCGATACGCAGCTTATTCAGGATCTCTTTTTCCCGATGAGTAAGGAGGGCTGATTCCGTGCTGTTATAACGATAGTTACCAGAATGTGTAATCAGGTAACTGGCAAGCTTTTGCGTAAAGTAGCATTCGCCACGCAGGACGCCTTGCAACCCATTGACAACACGTTCTTGATCCTCCATGGCATAAAAAACGCCGTTGATATGAGGCCAGTTTTCAATGTCGCGGTACGGGTAATCTTCAGGCGTATTTAGCAACAATATTTTGATATTGTTGTTTTTCCTGCTCAAAGTATCCTGCCAATAATGGATAAGCTTTTTATCCGCTTCCATCATATCCAGAAGAATAATAGAGCCTGAAGAGATATCGTCCAGAGAACGTTGAATATTATGTAATTTTCCTGTAATTGCTAGCGATTGTTTAAGGTGCTGCAAGAGAGCTGTCGCCTGCAAAGAAGGTTTAGTGATCAACAATAATGTATGACCATGAATACTATGGACTTCATTAAACATGATGAAACCCCGCTTTTTTATTGATCGCACACCTGACAGCTGCCTCTAAAATAGAAGCACCAGAAGTACTGACAGATGTTGCACTGCTGTGTGTAGTAATAAATCAGCCCTAAATGGGTAAAATATAAAACTAATGGATTACATCTGATTTCAATCTAGCCATTACAAATCTTAAATCAAGTGTTAAACATGTAATAAAATGTAACTCATTATATTAAAATGTTAACATTAAGGTTTTATTAAGTTTAGAAATGATAGAAAAGTT
>NZ_JBQZXC010000264.1:0-1239 GCF_053555815.1 Shigella sp. SIG6
TCGTCTGGGGAATATCTCCCCGGCAGCCTTCAGGGAAAAATATCATCAGATGACTGCTTAAAAAAAGAACAAATGGTAGTGTCCGCTATTGCCAGTACACCTCACCATTGCGATACAAACGGGCCTCATCTCCTTTAGTTGACGACAATTCCAATGCGGATAAAACACGTCCACCACACTGATTACATTTTTCATTAGCACAGTGGTGTGATGCAGCATACGAGGAAAACCGGATGAATGAGAACAAAATAAAAAGGCTGGAGCAACTGTTACAGGCACGCCAACGGGAGTTTGCCACTAAATGGGGACGTGCCGCGCTGCCACATGAACGCCTAACCTATTTTCCACTTGAAGACCTCATTAAAAATAATGGCAAAAAAATCAGGTCTGATAAGAAACACTTCTTAGAATGCAATGAAGACAAATAACAACAATCTGCATATTGCCACCAACCACAGATGTGGCATCGTTATCAGCGCACTTGATTTTCTTTATATCCACTGACGAGCTTGCCGGGGCACCTTTGTTTACCGGTCATTCTGGTATCATGCAGATATTTACGGCGTACAAGCCCACTAGCATGACATTGTAATAAGGCCTGAGCCTAACGCTTTAATGTGTGTCATACACTCAGTGGCGTAATCGTTGACAATATGGTGCATGTAATCGTAAGCGTCCAGCGAAATCCATCTGGTCATAATCTGAAGCATCCGACAAAGTGGTGTCCACCAAATAAGTGATCTGCGCCCAATATCCTGAGCCGGAACTTTGACAAAGGCCAACGAAAAATGGGAGCGGATGTTACAGAGTTCTCGGTACAGGGGAAAAGTGGTACCTGTCGCCAGTTCTCCGATCTGTTTAACCGGGAAATTATCTCCTACAGCTTGTCAGAAAGGTCGGTGATGGAGCATCGTTAATACGATGCTATACGATGCATTCACAGTGCCCGGCCAGAGGATGCCCCGTCGCTGCATATGGATCAGGGTTGGCAATATCGAATCGCAGGCTATAGGCAAAGTTAAAGCCCCATGGAGTAGCACAAAATATGCCGCACAAAGGAAACGGTCTGAATAACGCAGTGATGAAGAACTTCTTCAGCACACTGCTAAAACGCATAGTGATCGAGCGCTGATTCTGGCGAACAACTGAACTAATACATCAGAATCTGCATTATGTTAAATAAATATGAAAAGATGGTTTAAATACCCCGTTACTTTTGACTTACACTATACGGTATCG
>NZ_JBQZXC010000265.1:0-1198 GCF_053555815.1 Shigella sp. SIG6
CCCTAGATGTCCTTTCAGCCAAATAGCGTATAACGACCACCACAGCGACTAGGAAATAAAAAAGAGAAATGAGTAACTGGATGCAAAACGATAGTACGCATTTCTGAATGGAATATTCAGTGCCATAATTACCTGCCTGTCGTTAAAAAATTCACGTCCTATTTAGAGATAAGAGCGACTTCGCCGTTTACTTCTCACTATTCCAGTTCTTGTCGACATGGCAGCGCTGTCATTGCCCCTTTCGCCGTTACTGCAAGCGCTCCGCAACGTTGAGCGAGATCGATAATTCGTCGCATTTCTCTCTCATCTGTAGATAATCCCGTAGAGGACAGACCTGTGAGTAACCCGGCAACGAACGCATCTCCCGCCCCCGTGCTATCGACACAATTCACAGACATTCCAGCAAAATGGTGAACTTGTCCTCGATAACAGACCACCCCCCCTTCTGCACCTTTAGTCACCAACAGCATGGCGATCTCATACTCTTTTGCCAGGGCGCATATATCCTGATCGTTCTGTGTTTTTCCACTG
Organism: Shigella sp. SIG6; assembly: GCF_053555815.1. Lineage (NCBI taxonomy): Bacteria > Pseudomonadati > Pseudomonadota > Gammaproteobacteria > Enterobacterales > Enterobacteriaceae > Shigella > Shigella sp. SIG6. The sequence goes on from NZ_JBQZXC010000265.1 coordinate 532, forward strand.
ATAAGTCGCCATTCTTCTTCCGAGAGCTTGACGACATCCGCCAGTTGTAGCGCCTGCCGCAAACACAAGCGGAGCAAATGCTCGTCTTGCCATAGATCTTCACGAATATTAGGATCGAAGCTGACAAAACCTCCGGCATGCCGGATCGCCGTCATCGCAGTAAATGCGCTGGTACGCGAAGGCTCGGCAGACAACGCAATTGAACAGAGATGTAACCATTCGCCATGTCGCCAGCAGGGCAAGTCTGTCGTCTCTAAAAAAAGATCGGCACTGGGGCGGACCATAAACGTAAATGAACGTTCCCCTTGATCGTTCAGATCGACAAGCACCGTGGATGTCCGGTGCCATTCATCTTGCTTCAGATACGTGATATCGACTCCCTCAGTTAGCAGCGTTCTTTGCATTAACGCCCCAAAAGGATCATCACCGACCCGACCTATAAACCCACTTATTCCGCCTAATCTGGCGATTCCCACCGCAACGTTAGCTGGCGCGCCGCCAGGACAAGGCAGTAGGCGCCCGTCTGATTCTGGCAAGAGATCTACGACCGCATCCCCTAAAACCCATACTTTGGCTGTAATGCCAGTCAGTTAAGCAACTGACTGGCTCTTTTTCGGGGCTGTGGGGTATTTCCAAGGCCTCTCCTTTACCACTCTCGGGAAGGCCC
>NZ_JBQZXC010000266.1:0-1167 GCF_053555815.1 Shigella sp. SIG6
AATCTTTAGGATTAATCCTTTTTTCGTGAGTAATCTTATCGCCAGTTTGGTCTGGTCAGGAAATAGTTATACATCATGACCCGGACTCCAAATTCAAAAATGAAATTAGGAGAAGAGCATGAGTTCTGCCAAGAAGATCGGGCTATTTGCCTGTACCGGTGTTGTTGCCGGTAATATGATGGGGAGCGGTATTGCATTATTACCTGCGAACCTAGCAAGTATCGGTGGTATTGCTATCTGGGGTTGGATTATCTCTATTATTGGTGCAATGTCGCTGGCGTATGTATATGCCCGACTGGCAACAAAAAACCCGCAACAAGGTGGCCCAATTGCTTATGCCGGAGAAATTTCCCCTGCATTTGGTTTTCAGACAGGTGTTCTTTATTACCATGCTAACTGGATTGGTAACCTGGCGATTGGTATTACCGCTGTATCTTATCTTTCCACCTTCTTCCCAGTATTAAATGATCCTGTTCCGGCGGGTATCGCCTGTATTGCTATCGTCTGGGTATTTACCTTTGTAAATATGCTCGGCGGTACCTGGGTAAGCCGTTTAACCACTATTGGTCTGGTGCTGGTTCTTATTCCTGTGGTGATGACTGCTATTGTTGGCTGGCATTGGTTTGATGCAGCAACTTATGCAGCTAACTGGAATACTGCGGATACCACTGATGGTCATGCGATCATTAAAAGTATTCTGCTCTGCCTGTGGGCCTTCGTGGGTGTTGAATCCGCAGCAGTAAGTACTGGTATGGTTAAAAACCCGAAACGTACCGTTCCGCTGGCAACCATGCTGGGTACTGGTTTAGCAGGTATTGTTTATATCGCTGCGACTCAGGTGCTTTCCTGTATGTATCCGTCTTCTGTAATGGCGGCTTCCGGTGCTCCGTTTGCAATCAGTGCTTCAACTATCCTCGGTAACTGGGCTGCGCCGCTGGTTTCTGCATTCACCGCCTTTGCGTGCCTGACTTCTCTGGGCTCCTGGATGATGTTGGTAGGCCAGGCAGGTGTACGTGCCGCTAACGACGGTAACTTCCCGAAAGTTTATGGTGAAGTCGACAGCAACGGTATTCCGAAAAAAGGTCTGCTGCTGGCTGCAGTGAAAATGACTGCCCTGATGATCCTCATCACTCTGATGAACTCTGCCGGTGGTAAAGCATCTGACCT
>NZ_JBQZXC010000267.1:0-1157 GCF_053555815.1 Shigella sp. SIG6
TGCTGCGCTGATGCGCCATGAGTTTATTTTACCTTATCCGCCGACGGTGAATACTTACTGGCGACGTCGTGGCAGCACATATTTTGTATCAAAAGCCGGTGAGCGTTATCGTCGGGATGTGGCGCTTATTGTCCGTCAGCAGCGACTGAAATTAAGCCTGTCCGGAAGACTGGCGATAAAGATTATTGCAGAGCCACCGGATAAGCGGCGTCGTGACCTGGACAATATCCTGAAAGCACCACTGGATGCACTGACACATGCGGGGTTGCTTATCGACGACGAGCAGTTTGATGAAACCAATATTGTGCGCGGACTGCCTGTTCCTGGTGGTCGGTTGGGGATAAAAATCACAGAGCTGGAGTGTGCATGAATAACCAGTATTTACAGTTTGTTCGTGAGCAGCTCATTATCGCCACCGCTGATTTGAGTGGGGCGACAAAAGGTCAGCTTGAAGCCTGGCAGGAGAATGCCATGTTCGATACAGGGCGTTACAGGCGTAAAAAAATCCGGTACCGCGATGAGGTGACCGGAAAAATGATAACGCGGGATAATCCACCAATCCCGGGAAAACAATCACTGGCGAAGGGGGCGTCAATTCCTCTGGTCAGTCAGGTTGCGTTTTCGACATCATCGTGGCGGCGGGCTGTTCTGTCTCTTGAAGAGCACCATAAAGCCTGGTTGTTGTGGTGTTACAGCGGAAGTATTTGCTGGGAGTATCAGATCACCATAACCCACTGGGCGTGGGAAGAGTTTAAGGCTCATTCTGGCACTAGGAAAATTGCAGAGAAAACACAGGAACGCCTGAAAAAATTAATCTGGCTGGCGGCGCAGGCGGTAAAAGCAGAACTTTTTGGTGGGGAAGGTTATGAATATCAGGAGCTGGCATTACTGGCGGGAGTAACAACCAAAAACTGGTCCAAAACATTTACTGGTCACTGGGTTGTAATGAAACACATTTTTCACCGACTGGATAGTGAGGCTTTATTGTTTGTGATGAGAACACGTTCAGAACAAAAAGCGGCATTTTCAAAGCAAAGTATTGCAAAAGTAGATTAAAAGGCATATATTTCATGCAAATCTGATACTTTGCCGATTTTGTACGCGATGGCAAAGTAAGCAAAACCCGCCGCCGAGCGGTTTTTTTATGCCTGAAAAAT
>NZ_JBQZXC010000268.1:0-1112 GCF_053555815.1 Shigella sp. SIG6
TTATCGACTACGCCAAATTATACGAATTAATATAATATTAATTATAATTGATCATAAATATCGCATCCGCTTTCGCCACCCCTGGCCGAACACCGCTGGCTAACGCTCGATAATTGGCAAAAAAGTTTAGTGTGACATTGCCGTTTGCATCTACTTCCTCAGTCGGGCTCGCCTCCCCCAGTGCGAGCCGGGAGCGATCGCTATTACGTAATTCGATGGCGACGGTTTGCGCCATTGCGGGATCATCCAGAGCCAGCAGGTTGGTATCGGATGCCGGCGTTCCCGTAAATAAAATCGCAACTGAACCCGGAGGACATCCCTCCAGCCGCAGGCTAAAAGGGACGAGTGCCGTGGTATCGCCAGCGTTCAGTAATTGTGTCGTAGGCCATCTGCCTAAATCTACCGTCTTATCAATATCCGCTGTGTTTACGGTACAGGAGAAATCAACAACATTACCGTGCAAATTGATATTAATCGTTCCTAAAGGGTCAGCTGCCCATCCACTGGAACTCCACAGTAACCCGCAGAAACAGCTAAAGAATACTCTTCTCATTCTCCGTACCTCATTGATAATCGACGCGTAAATACCCCAGCGCGCTAAACGGCCCTTCGGTCGGTTTTTGACCGGTAATACTGATAGGCCAGGCGCGAAGTGTGACATTGGCTGCCGCAGCTGCATCCAGACGGAAAGGAATAACGCTATTGAGATCGTTAGGCGTGATCGGCGTATCGTTCTGATCGGCGACAATAAAACCTAAATCCTGATTGTCCGACACCATCGCCTGACCAGAAACGGCACTGGCTTCCAGACGCATTGTTAAATAAGCCTGCGCAGCAACATTCGTACATTTGACCGCAATGCTCTTGGTTTGCGGCATGACGCCAGCTGGTCGATTCCCCGGCCCTGCCGCACTAAATAACGATGCGCCGATATCACCAAAATCAAATTCAACAATCTGCCCGGCATTTAATTCGCAGTTTTGCGGTACTTCAACCCGGCCACCAAAACTAATGGTATAAACAGGTGTAACCAACGGATCGTAAGGCGTTGATGTCACATACACGGTAAACATCACCTGTCTGGGGATCTCCACCATGTTAATAAAGGGACG
>NZ_JBQZXC010000269.1:0-1077 GCF_053555815.1 Shigella sp. SIG6
ATACAATGACTGGTTTAGTAAAATGGTTTAACGCAGATAAAGGTTTTGGCTTTATCACTCCTGATGATGGCAGCAAAGACGTTTTCGTCCATTTCACCGCCATCCAGAGCAATGAATTCCGCACGCTGAACGAAAATCAGAAAGTTGAATTTTCTATTGAGCAGGGGCAACGTGGCCCCGCGGCAGCGAACGTTGTTACGCTCTAAGGTTGCCGTTATTACTCAACATCTCCATTTCCGCTGTCCATGTTGTCATGGTTCACAGTACCGTACATCGGCATTCGATGTGACGGAGCGAAACCCTTTGGGCGCTAAGTGTATTTTTTGTAAATCGACTATGATCACCTTTGATAACGTCGCGCTGCAAATACGCACTGACCATGCGCCGCTGGATTTCACAAAATAATATCAGGCTCCCTCGTGGAGCCTTTTTTATATCTGCCTTATTTTTCTTCAACGCTGTATGTATAATAAGCGATAACCTGTTGATTATTGAATCTTTCGGGGAGATAGCTTATAACATTTCTTACCTGACCAGGGTACCGGGAACCAACACCTTACTGGCGTGTTGTTGTCTTTCAAGACCAGACGAGGTTAACAGTGAATATTGAAGAGTTAAAAAAACAAGCCGAAACGGAAATCGCCGACTTTATCGCGCAAAAAATCGCCGAGCTGAACAAGAATACAGGGAAAGAAGTCTCTGAAATTCGCTTCATCGCACGAGAAAAAATGACCGGGCTTGAAAGTTATGATGTCAAAATCAAAATAATGTGATTTTGTGAACATCACCCCGTGCGAGGTGATGTTCCGCTTGTTGCTAATTTAGTGACCAATCATTGGCGCTTGTGGAATTAAGCGTCGGTACAATTCCTCCGGCACCGGGCTTTGCCATACTCCCGCATACATTGCGTAACCAATCACCGCAAACATAATCCCCAGAACCAGTAGCGTCATTAACCAGCCAGACAACGCAAAGGCTTTTTTATTTGCTGCAGGTTTTTGCAGTGAAAAGGTCAATGTTGAGGCTACCGGACATGACTCTACGCAAGTCATACAGCCGGTACATTCCACTGTTCAT
>NZ_JBQZXC010000270.1:0-1057 GCF_053555815.1 Shigella sp. SIG6
AAGTCATGCCCGTTATCAAGTTCAGTAAAATGCCCGGATTGTGCAAAAAGTCGTCCTGGCGACCACATTCCGGGTATTACGCCACTTTGAAAGCGATTTCGGTAACTGTATCCCTCGGCATTCATTCCCTGCGGGGAAAACATCAGATAATGCTGATCGCCAAGGCTGAAAAAGTCCGGACATTCCCACATATAGCTTTCACCCGCATCAGCGTGGGCCAGTACGCGATCGAAGGCCCATTCACGCGATGAACTGCCGCGATAAAGCAGGATCTGCCCCGTGTTGCCTGGATCTTTCGCCCCGACTACCATCCACCATGTGTCGGCTTCACGCCACACTTTAGGATCGCGGAAGTGCATGATTCCTTCTGGTGGAGTGAGGATCACACCCTGTTTCTCGAAATGAATACCATCCCGACTGGTAGCCAGACATTGTACTTCGCGAATTGCATCGTCATTACCTGCACCATCGAGCCAGACGTGTCCGGTGTAGATAAGTGAGAGGACACCATTGTCATCGACAGCACTACCTGAAAAACACCCGTCTTTGTCATTATCGTCTCCTGGCGCTAGCGCAATAGGCTCATGCTGCCAGTGGATCATATCGTCACTGGTGGCATGTCCCCAGTGCATTGGTCCCCAGTGTTCGCTCATCGGGTGATGTTGATAAAACGCGTGATAACGATCGTTAAACCAGATCAGGCCGTTTGGATCGTTCATCCATCCGGCAGGAGGCGCGAGGTGAAAATGGGGATAGAAAGTGTTACCCCGGTGCTCATGAAGTTTTGCTAGTGCGTTTTGCGCCGCATGCAATCGAGATTGCGTCATTTTAATCATCCTGGTTAAGCAAATTTGGTGAATTATTAACGTTAACTTTTATAAAAATATAGTCCCTTACTTTCATAAATGCGATGAATATCGCAAATGTTAACGTTAATAATGACATTTTGTGATCGAATATGCATGTTTTAGTAAATCCATGACGATTTTGCGAGAAAGAGGTTTATCACTATGCGTAACTCAGATGAATTTAAGGGAAAAAAATGTCAGCCAAAGTA
>NZ_JBQZXC010000271.1:0-1048 GCF_053555815.1 Shigella sp. SIG6
TTATTAAGAAGCCTCGAGTTAACGCTCGATGTTTTTTTGCGTCTGGATATCTATTATTGCTAGAATCGCAAAAATCCTCTGCGTTTTACGCTCTTTTTCCGCAACAGTCTGAAGTCCATAATCACCTCAGTTAACGAAAATAGCATTAAAAGAGGCATATTATGGCTATCCCTGCATTTGGTTTAGGTACTTTCCGTCTGAAAGACGACGTTGTTATTTCATCTGTGAAAACGGCGCTTGAACTTGGTTATCGCGCAATTGATACCGCACAAATCTATGATAACGAAGCCGCAGTAGGTCAGGCGATTGCAGAAAGTGGCGTGCCACGTCATGAACTCTACATCACCACTAAAATCTGGATTGAAAATCTCAGCAAAGACAAATTGATCCCGAGTCTGAAAGAGAGCCTGCAAAAATTGCGTACCGATTATGTTGATCTGACGCTAATCCACTGGCCGTCACCAAACGATGAAGTCTCTGTTGAAGAGTTTATGCAGGCGCTGCTGGAAGCCAAAAAACAAGGGCTGACGCGTGAGATCGGTATTTCCAACTTCACGATCCCATTGATGGAAAAAGCGATTGCTGCTGTTGGCGCTGAAAACATCGCTACCAACCAGATTGAACTCTCTCCTTATCTGCAAAACCGTAAAGTGGTTGCCTGGGCTAAACAGCACGGTATTCATATCACTTCCTATATGACGCTGGCTTATGGTAATGCACTGAAAGATGAGGTTATTGCTCGTATTGCAGCTAAACACAATGCGATTCCGGCACAAGTGATTCTGGCGTGGGCTATGGGGGAAGGTTACTCAGTAATTCCTTCTTCTACTAAACGTAAAAACCTGGAAAGTAATCTTAAGGCACAAAATTTACAGCTTGATGCCGAAGATAAAAAAGCGATCGCCGCACTGGATTGCAACGACCGCCTGGTTAGCCCGGAAGGTCTGGCTCCTGAATGGGATTAAGCCTCTCTGACAGCTCCTCCGGGAGTAATGCCAGTCAGTTAAGCAACTGACTGGCTCTTTTTCGGGGCTGTGGGGTATTTCCT
>NZ_JBQZXC010000272.1:0-1013 GCF_053555815.1 Shigella sp. SIG6
GGCGGGCTCCCGTTTTTTATTCGGACAGGAACAGATATGGCAAAGAAAGACGATAACCTGAAACGTCTGAGAGAACTGGCAGCATCGCTGGGACGTGAGCCGGATATCTCGGGAAGCGCAGCAGATATTGCGCAGCGTGTGGCTGAGCTGGAGGAGGAACTTGCCAATATGGATGACACTGACATCCGGGATAAGTCTGCCCACCCGGAAAATGCGCTGACCGGATATGAAAATGAGGTGATATCAGCGCAGCCGGAGACCGTGATTCAGAATATGGATGATCTGGTTACAGTCGTGGCACTGGTGACGCTGCATACCGATGCACTTCATGCCACGCGGGATGAACCTCTGGCATTTGTGCCGCCGGGAATGGCGTTCCGTGTCTCTGCCGGTGTGGCAGCCGGAATGACAGAACGTGGCCTGGCCAGAATGCAATAACGGGAGGCAGCGTGGCTGATTTCGATAATCTGTTTGATGTTGCACTTGATCTCGCAGACAAGGCCATTATTCGCAATATGGGGATTAGAGCGGTCATTACGTCAGGCCGGCTAAAAGGGATCATGATTTCCGGGGTTTTTGATGATCCTGAAAATATTTCTCTGGTGGCCGGCGGTGTGCGTATTGAAGACTCTTTACCATCCCTGTTTGTGAAAACAGCAGATATTTTACGGCTGTGTCGCAATGATTCGCTGATGATTGGTCGTGAGTCTTTCTGTGTGGATCGTATCACCCCTGATGATGGCGGATGTAGTTATATCCGGTTGCGGCGTGAGGGGCTGCCGGGAAACGTAAGGGCAGGACGATATTATGAAGGGGCTTGAGAATGCCATCCGCAATCTGAACAGCCTTGATACCCGTATGGTGCCACAGGCCAGCGCATGGGCGATAAACCGTGTGGCACAGAAAGCGGTCTCGGTTGCCACCCGGCAGGTTGCCGGGAATACCGTTGCGGGCGATAACCAGGTGAAAGGGATCCCCCTGAAACTGGTACGTCAGCGTGTCCGGGTGTTTAA
>NZ_JBQZXC010000273.1:0-1004 GCF_053555815.1 Shigella sp. SIG6
ACCGCCACCACCGTGGTTACCGCCGCCGCCGTACTGAGGAACAACACCTGCCAGAGCGCTACCGGAGAATACGATTGCTGCAATTGCTGCTACTTTTAAAAGTTTCATGTAAAACCCCCATCGGATTGATTTAAAAGTCGAATGGTAATTAACGTTGTGTCACGCGAATTGCCATTTGCGACTGTCTCTGCACTACAATTGCCGTTTTTTGAGTACCATACTGTGTAATATTTGCTTTATTACCAGAACCTTTCTGGATAATCATCGCAGTATTACCATAAGCACCTTGCGAAATACTGGCATCGTTGGCACTGCCCGCCTGATCAATATATGCAAGGTTATAATCTCCTGTCTGGTCAATCTTTGCCCGATTGCTACTACCTTCTTGCGCAACAACCGCCAAAAGTTTTGAGCCTCCCTGCCGTAACTGAGCACTATTATTAGTCCCAGCTTGACCAATTATGGCTGCCTGATTAAATGAAGACTTACTCAATTCATTTACCGCGAAGTTATATTCTGAATTAGCTAAATCATAACCTGCTGCGGCTGCAATCCCAGGCGCACCCAGTATTGTTAACATCATAAATAACAATTTGTTTTTCATGTTGTCACCCTGGACCTGGTCGTACATTTAAGAAATTAAATCATTTCAACTTGGTTGTTAACGCAACCTGTATTTTGTTAACGCTGCGTTACGATGGAAAGTATGTCTGCGGAAATATTTTTAATAACTCACCCGCGCGTTGTATTTTTCTTTTTTTGTTCATACCAAAGTATTAAAACCCGCGTAAATACGCTGTTATCTACGCAAAAAATATTTTGTTTTCTCTTAAATCTCCGTTTTCCGCTATCAAAAATCACCAGACAGTCATTCTTCTTGCCCGTCGCTGATTGCTGCGATATGTCTTGCGCACAAGCCGTGACAAACCTCGTCTTTTTGCAGTAAAAAAATTGTCCACGGAGGTGTGGAGAAAAAACAAAAACGTTTTACATGACGAAAGGAC
>NZ_JBQZXC010000274.1:0-969 GCF_053555815.1 Shigella sp. SIG6
GACTCAGACTTTATAAAACAAGGTATTAGGTGCCACAACTGACTGAACAAAACCAAAACGCTCATAAAATGCTCTGGCGTCATCATCAATTGCATGTACCATAACAGCCTTAATGCCAACCTGATCAGCCAGATTGACAACCCGGTGAATGGCATCACTTAGTAGCCATTTACCGAAACCATGCCCCTGGGTACAAACATCAACAGCCAGACGCCCTAACAGAACAACAGGGACAGGATTGGGCATGTTATGCCGCAAACTGCGACCAAGCTCGGCATGAGTGACGGAACCAGTAGCTAATGAGTAGTATCCCACAACACGTAAAGTATCCTCCAAGCAAATAACGAACGTGCGAGAAGCATTGAGCATCTGGTTTTTCATAGCCCGACCACGTAACCAGTTACTTAGCACCTCATTTCCACAGTCAAATGGCTGAAGTATATGCTCATCCGTCAACAATGCTGGCGCGGTGACATTTATTTCCATTCAGGCTTTACCGCCATCAAACGTTCACGCCCTTCTGCATTCTGCACAGGAGCTTCCAGTTGCGTAATAAACGAATCATAACGTTCGTTATCCAGCACAAATAAACGTTGATCCAGGATAATGTTTTTAGCTTCCTGGTACGCCAGTTCCATGATGAAATCGGTACGGTTCTTATTGACCAAGCTCGCAGCATAATCAATAACGGCTCGTTCCTCATCAGTTGCCCGGATGTTAATCTGATGTTCTCGCGGTGTTTTACGGACGCTTGCAGCTGTAGACATAAAAACCTCCATTGGTAACAATTTGCTATGCAATTAATGTTATCGCAAATGGTAACAGAACGCTATACAGAATCACTTACGGGAAAAGCGATCCCCTGATAAAAACAATGGCAGAGACCTGAACATTGTGACGATGATCTGTGTCGGCGCACAAATCATGTCTGATTACGGCCGTTTAATGTGATTTTGATAATGAAATGCC
>NZ_JBQZXC010000275.1:0-957 GCF_053555815.1 Shigella sp. SIG6
ACTTTATTATCTACGGCCCTCAGCTCATTTCTTGCTCTAATAATAGTATGCTGATCCGCTGCCTACGGCAAGATGCCTCTGTCGAGATTGAGTGCCATGATATCCTCATGTCAGCAGAGAATGCTGAAGAACTGTTGGTTCACCGCAAAGCCGATCTGGTGATCACCCAAATGCCAGTGATCAGCCGTTCCGTCATTTGCATGCCATTGCATACAATTCGCAATACTCTAATTTGTAGTAATAAGCATCCGCGAATTACTGACAATAGCACTTATGAACAAATTATGGCAGAAGAGTTCACCCAATTAATATCCAAATCAGCAGGAGTTGATGATATTCAAATGGAAATAGACGAGAAGTTTATGAATCGCAAAATTTCATTTCGTGGTTCCTCTTTGCTGACAATAATTAATAGCATTGCAGTTACAGATTTACTGGGAATAGTCCCCTATGAACTTTATAACTCCCACCGTGACTTTCTTAATTTAAAAGAGATAAAACTAGAACATCCGTTACCTTCAATAAAGCTTTACATTTCCTATAATAAATCTTCTTTAAATAATTTGGTGTTCTCCCGATTTATTGACCGTCTAAATGAGAGTTTTTGATATATAACTACAGACAGCTACTATAACTTTCATCTATTTATTCACAGCGCGAATGAAAAATAAAACACTCTGCTTTACAGTGTTTACTTTATAATTAACAGTCTTATCTCACTGTTCACCCTGTAACGTTCAGAGAGCGTCTTCAGATATCTATTTATAAAATTCCTCTTCCGCTCAATATTCTGGAAGCTGCACGAGAGCGTATTACCTAGACACTCAACACCCTACCCCGCGTTTGTGTCTCATTTTCTGGCGGCAAAGACTCTGGTTTAATGCTGCATCTGACAGCCGAACTTGCCCGACAAATGGGCAAAAAAATCTGCGTTTTGTTTATCGACTGGGAGGCGCA
>NZ_JBQZXC010000276.1:0-920 GCF_053555815.1 Shigella sp. SIG6
AAGCAACACTGACATGCTAAAGCAAAAAATAGATGAATAAGTTGAGTTGTGCATATGTAGCCTGACCGTCACAAAGTATATGGTGTCTGTACCAGTAAGATGATGGCCGGACTCTTTAAAAAAGAGCTGACCTGCACAATACAGGATAGACTTAGCAATGGCTGCTCCTGGCACAAAGCGGACAGTGATCACCGTTCTTACGACTACTTTCTGACTTCCTTCGTGACTTGCCCTAAGCATGTTGTAGTGCGATACTTGTAATGACATTTGTAATTACAAGAGGTGTAAGACATGGGTAGCATTAACCTGCGTATTGACGATGAACTTAAAGCGCGTTCTTACGCCGCGCTTGAAAAAATGGGTGTAACTCCTTCTGAAGCGCTTCGTCTCATGCTCGAGTATATCGCTGACAATGAACGCTTGCCGTTCAAACAGACACTCCTGAGCGATGAAGATGCTGAACTTGTGGAGATAGTGAAAGAACGGCTTCGTAATCCTAAGCCAGTACGTGTGACGCTGGATGAACTCTGATGGCGTATTTTCTGGATTTTGACGAGCGGGCACTAAAGGAATGGCGAAAGCTGGGCTCGACGGTACGTGAACAGTTGAAAAAGAAGCTGGTTGAAGTACTTGAGTCACCCCGGATTGAAGCAAACAAGCTCCGTGGTATGCCTGATTGTTACAAGATTAAGCTCCGGTCTTCAGGCTATCGCCTTGTATACCAGGTTATAGACGAGAAAGTTGTCGTTTTCGTGATTTCTGTTGGGAAAAGAGAACGCTCGGAAGTATATAGCGAGGCGGTCAAACGCATTCTCTGAACCAAAGCATGACATCTCTGTTTCGCACCGAAGGTGACACTTCTGCTTTGCGTTGACAGGAGAAGCAGGCTATGAAGCAGCAAAAGGCGATGTTAATCGCCC
>NZ_JBQZXC010000277.1:0-902 GCF_053555815.1 Shigella sp. SIG6
GATAACATTCTCCGGTATTCGCAGTTTGCATCGGGTTGGTAAGTCGGGATGACCCCCTTGCCGAAACAGTGCTCTACCCCCGGAGATGAATTCACGAGGCGCTACCTAAATAGCTTTCGGGGAGAACCAGCTATCTCCCGGTTTGATTGGCCTTTCACCCCCAGCCACAAGTCATCCGCTAATTTTTCAACATTAGTCGGTTCGGTCCTCCAGTTAGTGTTACCCAACCTTCAACCTGCCCATGGCTAGATCACCGGGTTTCGGGTCTATACCCTGCAACTTAACGCCCAGTTAAGACTCGGTTTCCCTTCGGCTCCCCTATTCGGTTAACCTTGCTACAGAATATAAGTCGCTGACCCATTATACAAAAGGTACGCAGTCACACGCCTAAGCGTGCTCCCACTGCTTGTACGTACACGGTTTCAGGTTCTTTTTCACTCCCCTCGCCGGGGTTCTTTTCGCCTTTCCCTCACGGTACTGGTTCACTATCGGTCAGTCAGGAGTATTTAGCCTTGGAGGATGGTCCCCCCATATTCAGACAGGATACCACGTGTCCCGCCCTACTCATCGAGCTCACAGCATGTGCATTTTTGTGTACGGGGCTGTCACCCTGTATCGCGCGCCTTTCCAGACGCTTCCACTAACACACACACTGATTCAGGCTCTGGGCTGCTCCCCGTTCGCTCGCCGCTACTGGGGGAATCTCGGTTGATTTCTTTTCCTCGGGGTACTTAGATGTTTCAGTTCCCCCGGTTCGCCTCATTAACCTATGGATTCAGTTAATGATAGTGTGTCGAAACACACTGGGTTTCCCCATTCGGAAATCGCCGGTTATAACGGTTCATATCACCTTACCGACGCTTATCGCAGATTAGCACGTCCTTCATCGCCTCTGACTGCCA
>NZ_JBQZXC010000278.1:0-890 GCF_053555815.1 Shigella sp. SIG6
TTTCGCATTGGCTAACTCCTTCGTGTATTTAGCATCGAGTGCATCAGCAGCACGCTGGCGCTGCTGCATGTCAGTAATGGTTGCGTTCGCCAGCTTCAGTTCTCTTGCGTTTTTGTCGCGCTGCTCTTTGTAGGTAATGGCGTTATCACGGTAATGATTAACAGCCCATGACAGGCAGACGATGATGCAGATAACCAGAGCGGAGATAATCGCGGTGACTCTGCTCATTGCTGCCCCCACAAACAGACTTCACGCTCAATCTCACGACGGGTCATCAGCCCTTTCCATTGCTTACCGCCAGCATATGTCCAGCGACGTAGCTGGTCACATGCGCCTTTGATATCGCCCTGGTTTATTTTGCGAAGAAGCGTCGATGTTCTGAAATTGCCAGCGCCCACGTTGTAAACGAACGAGTAAAGAGCGCCGCGCGTTGTTTCCGGTATATCGACTTTGATGTACGGGTTAATTTGTCTGGCGACAGTGACAAGGTCTTTATTCAGGAGAGCTTTGCATTCTGCTTCGGTATACGTTTTACCAGGCATGATGTCTTTTCCGGTGTGTCCGTGACATACAGCCCATACACCAATGATATCTTTGTATGGTATGTAGCTGACACCTTCCAGACCATCGTTACCACCTGGGCCAGTGATTAACACAGATGCTATAGCAACAGCCCCGCCACCAATAGCAACTGCAACAGCCTTGCGTAATGATGGCGACATTATTCACCTCTCGCAGCCTTACGCTTATCTTCTCTTATTTTGAAATACAGATTCGTCAGATAAGTCAGAAGCCCCAGAAGCAGACTTCCCAGCACACCAATCGCAGCCCACTGTGATGGACTGACCTGATCCAACCACTGCAAAAACCAGTAGCCGGCACTGCCGGCG
>NZ_JBQZXC010000279.1:0-874 GCF_053555815.1 Shigella sp. SIG6
AATGTCTGGAAATATAGGGGCAAATCCATTCCGTCTCCGGAATGGGCTGTTCACCACTGAATAACATTATGTCTGTTTTATGGATCTTTGACTGAAATTTATCGCATATCCTCATTTCATTGTCCGTCTGAAAACTAACCTTACAAGTAAGCGTCGTCTCAGCACCGTCTGGCAGATCCTGAAATTCCTGAGAGGATGATCTGCGCCCAATATCCTGAGCCGGAACTTTGCTGCAATGAAGGCCAACGAAAAATGGGGGAGTATGTTATAGAGTACTTGCTACAGGGTAAAAAGAGGTACCTGTCGCTGGTTCTCCGTTCAGTTTAACCGGGAGATTTTCTCCTGCGCCTGTCATAAAGTCCGGTAATGGAGATTGTTAATACGATGGTGCACGATGCATCGTCAGTGCCCGGCCCGGAGGATGCCCCGTAGCTACATACGGATCAGGGTTGGCAATATCGAATGGCAGGCTATAGGCAAAGTTAAAGCCCCATGGAGTAGCACAAAATATGCCGCACAAAGGAAACGGTCTGAATAACGCAGTGATGGAGAACTTCTTCGGCACACTGCAAAATCGCATCGTGGTCGATCGCTAATTCGTCGTGAATCACTGAACGATGTTCCATGCGAACAGATATTCGATCATATCGAAATATTAAACATTACCCCTCCCCACATTGGGCAAAAAAAAACAAAAAACGATCAATTAACGATCAATTAGTATTGATTCACATAATCTCTCATCATTAATGAGAACATTGTCACATATTTACAATATAGAACTGTTACTTTTAGCAAGCTGTTAGTAACCAACCGTTACTAATAATTTTAATTCTTAATACTTTGTTCATTCAATAAATGAGTTGAGAGAATA
>NZ_JBQZXC010000280.1:0-825 GCF_053555815.1 Shigella sp. SIG6
ACACGTCGGTGGGAAACCAGACCAGAAGGCCCTTCATTTCTATACCGTTGCACCAGACGTTTAACCTGCCGAATAGAAATGCCAATGCGTGCCGCAGCTTGTTCCTGAGTAATATGTCGATTAATTGACTCCTGAATAATCTGAAGTCGGTGGAGTTCCTTATGACTCATCGTAACAGTCTCTTTGATCATGAAAAATCCCCCAGAGAATTGTCTGGGGACATTTTAGAATGATTCAAAGGGGACATTACAGCTTGGTGTTAACAATAGCCTGCTTCTCCTTGCCTTTCGGCACGTAAGAGGCTAACCTACATGTGTCTGGCATGAAATTGGCCTCAGATTAATGTTAAGCGTCTTGCAGGACGCGTAATGTTAACTGGGGCTTTTCTCTACCTGCCGTTGGTGTTCGTGCCCGAGGCAGATAGCCTCAAGCACCCGCAGTCATTCTACTTAACTAAGATTTCCCCGCAAACCGTTTTTGTCCAGCACAGTAAATATCCAACTAAACCAATGGAGTTCGCTGTATTTACCGCCAGTATTCAATGCACATGACCGCCATGAACACCCCTAAAAAAAGGGCATTTATATATCCAAATATTAATATCAAAACATCAACTTTTTCCATATACCTTGCTGTGAAGATGATGGGCATACATGATGCGAACAACCAGAACGCAACAAACAAAAACTGCAATGCGTTTTTCATTATTCCTCCTACAATCAATGTGCAATTACATTTAAACACACCTCAATTTGGCCGGACATATAAATATCTAAACCAGAAAAAATCACTTACATAGCGTTACAAACTCTTTAGTCTAAAGGT
>NZ_JBQZXC010000281.1:0-817 GCF_053555815.1 Shigella sp. SIG6
TTTTTGAGTAAAGCTTCCATATAATTTTTCTCCGCAATGTATCGAGGGTTATCCGTAAAGCCAAAGCTTTCAGCCATCTTATTTAATGTATTAAGGATTAATTCAGCAATAACCCGGTGACCAAATTCAAAAGCCAACTCAAAGGCAGAGTATTTTTGTGGCGCTTTGTGTTGCCAAAAATCCATAATATCTTCAGCGGTAAATCCAAACAGGCGTGCATGGTCAGATAAAGCAAGATAAACCGTCTCTACAACGTTTTGTTGTTTATGCTGTATCGCTGAAAACAAACCGGGATATTCATTAGAATTATTTGCCAGGAGGAGGGGCTTCATATTTTTTTATCGAATTTAAACGTATTAAAAAGAGTGGGTAATGCGTTAAAAATAGTATTAATAACGTTCATATGTCCGCGCTGCATGGCCATAAACAAACCCGTGTCGCGCGCAAGACTTTTAGCGGTCAGAAGATCTACAATATCGGAAGCTGGAATGTTAATTTCCTGGGCCAGACAGGGCAATGCTTCGAGAATAACTTTCACGATATCGCTATGTCCATTTTGCATCGCCAGGTATAGTCTTGGGCAACCATAAAAATCCTTTGCCTTCAGGAGATCGAGTACCTGTTCTTTAGTCAAATGACATGTGCGAATTAACAAAGGTAACGCGACCAAAACAATTTTCAGCATGTCGGCATCACCATTCGCCATAACATGGTATAAAACATGGCTGGACGTTCTATTTTTGGCACTCAGGAATTTATACACCCGTTCATTATCTAAATGATGTGTTGCGGCCAGTTTAGGTAAGACGTTCAGAAT
>NZ_JBQZXC010000282.1:0-791 GCF_053555815.1 Shigella sp. SIG6
GATATTACCGCTAACCGACGGATTACCGCGCCGGGTTACTGGTTTTACCGCAATGATGAATTTGTCTTTGACTACAGACTCAAAGCGGAAGATGAGCGTGATGCCCTTCTGGCTCAGGTCAGTGCCCGGACAGGGGAATGGGAAGAAGACCTGCTGCTGGGGTTAATCAGCGACGAAGATAAAGAAAAGCTGAAAGCCTGTCGTATTTACGCGAAATCGCTGCAGGCGATGGATTTCAGCACCATCACTGATAAATCCTCATACAACGCCATTGAATGGCCCGCCTCTCCGGAAGGTTCTTCCTGATTTAATTTATCGCGAGAAAAACAATGTCTGTAGTGATATCAGGTGCGCTGACTGATGGCGCAGGTATCCCCATGTCCGGATACCATATTATTCTGAAATCCCGGGTAAACCCCCCGGAAGTGGTGATGAACACTGTTGCTGATGTGATGACAGGAAACGATGGTGAATACTGTTTCCATGCGCGGACTGGAAAATATGGTGTGTATCTGAAACAGGACTGGCGCAACGAGTACAACGTTGGCGACATTGCTGTATATGAGGACTCAAAGCCCGGCACGCTGAATGACTTTCTGATTGCTCCTGATGAGGGCGACCTGAAACCGGATGTCGTCAAACGCTTTGAGGAAATGGTGGCGCAGGCGCAGCAGAGCGCCGGGGCCGCAGCCGGAAACGCACAGCAGACGGCGCAGGATGTGGCGGCAGCCGCAGGTTATGCCCGCGCAGCAGAACAGGCCAAAAATGACATTGATGCTGCGCTGACCGGC
>NZ_JBQZXC010000283.1:0-775 GCF_053555815.1 Shigella sp. SIG6
CGGGCGGAGAGGGTTAACGTCGCTTAATATTGCGTAGGAGCGGGAACTGCCGAAGACGGATTCACCTGAGTTGGTGAAGTCGAAGGTACGGTAGTCGTTGCGCCACCGCTGGCCTGAACCGGCACGGCGGTTTGCTGTACCGGCACCAATGTCAGGTCGGCTTTAGTTCCGCCCTGGTTGATCACCGGCTGAACGGTATCGGTGATAAATACCAGTTTGTCATTCACGGTAATCGCCGCACTCAACAGAATACGCGCGTTCGGCTGAACATCTGCCGGGTTAAATGGCAGAACAAAGCTGAATGGTGACTGTTTACCTTCAGTACGCACCGCTTTCTGCGCCAGCACTTTTGACGGTGCATCGGCTAACGACGCGTCAGAAAGTGTCACGGTCAGCACAGCATCAGGCGGCAGTGCGACTTTCTGACGGTTCCAGACGGTACCGGAGACATTCGGTTGCTGGATAGCAGGTTGTTGTGTTGCTGAAATAGACGTATTTGCAGCCGGGGCTGGCGTCTGAATATCCGCGCTTTTATCTGCGCAAGCCGCCAACGCAATCGCAACCGCTAAACCACTGGCCATGTGCACGAGTTTCATTCATTTCTCCTTATTATCAATGCACCAGCGGGCTAACTTTCCTCGCCGGAAGAGTGGTTAACAAAATAGTAACGTCAACAAGTGTGGCACACATCACGCATTTCTGCCTGTAATTAGCCCGTAATTCAGACTATTGCCCCCATCGGACCAGTGGCAAATTTGCGTTATACTCAACTCAC
>NZ_JBQZXC010000284.1:0-771 GCF_053555815.1 Shigella sp. SIG6
ACTCTCGTCTGGGGAATATCTCCCCGGCAGCCTTCAGGATAAAATATTATCAGATGACTGCTTAGAAAAAGAACAAATGGTGGTGTCCGCTATTGCCAGTACACCTCAAGCTTCTTACCATATTTGAAATAAAGCTCAATAGCGCGAATTTTTTGTTCTTCAGTAAACATGTTTCATCTTCTGAGAGTCCAGGAAATCGTCCGCATCCCCATTACCGTCTTATATCACTGGCGCTGACATGTGCTCATTGATGAAGTGAATCTGAATGACATGTTTTGCCATATCAACGCCAACCGGTGTATATTTCATTTGTGGAGTCTCCAGTCTGAGGACGCTTTATGCATCCCGTATTGGGCAGTATGATGCCGGAAAGCTGCGAGGCTCCACACCTGCCAGTTTCACCCTTTTAACCATCATACTACTCCGTGTTTAATTGTGTGGGATGCGTTCATTACATTTTAACAGTGTCACCCCGTCGGCCACGAAAGATAAACAGGTGACCAGAAAAGGGATCTTCATCCAGCACATGCTATATCTTGAACGTAACAACCTGACCCTCCGCAACCGCATCAAGCGGCTGGCACGTAAAACAATCTGCTTCTCGCGTTCCGTGGAAATCCACGAAAAGTCATCGGCTCCTTCATTGAAAAACACATATTCTACTGATTGGAAGCGCCACCCGAAAAAGTATCGTTTTTTTACAGTAAACTTCATTTAGCCGACTATAATGTAAAAAAATAAATTTTTTACCAAAATATAACATAAGGAAGT
>NZ_JBQZXC010000285.1:0-758 GCF_053555815.1 Shigella sp. SIG6
AGACGCTTGGTTTTAAACCAGTCATTAGCTTTGAATGCAGCCCAGACAGCGGTAGTAGCCATAACTATGTTGGCTATCATGCTTCCCCAATCAGTAGTGTTGCTCATCCTTTCATACCCTGAAAACTCAATCAGTTAACTATCTTAACGCTCTAGGGAGATGTAAGGAACATCACTTGAAGATTATGTGAGGCGAACATCTAAAGAAAACCGAATAGACTTTATTCAATGGTTATTGAAGTAATAATCATTTCAGTAGAAAAACTAGGCCTCGATTTTAAATGCAAATAGCAATCATATTCAATAAGGCAAGACGATCAGGATCAGTGAAAATGTCATTTTTGGCGTAATTACCCTTACTTTATGCATGACCTTAACAAAGACATCATCTTTCCGTTGCAGATCTTCGCCCTTTCAAATAACGTACTTTACAACTTTCCCGAACAAGGAGTTGTGCCCGTGTTGTATGTTATTTACGCTCAAGACAAAGCTGATAGCCTCGAAAAACGCCTTTCCGTTCGTCCGGCACATTTAGCACGTTTACAGTTACTGCATGATGAAGGTCGTTTGTTGACAGCTGGTCCAATGCCAGCGGTAGACAGTAACGATCCAGGGGCTGCGGGATTTACTGGCTCAACCGTTATTGCTGAATTTGAATCGCTGGAAGCAGCTCAGGCCTGGGCCGATGCTGACCCGTACGTAGCGGCAGGAGTCTATGAACACGTTTCAGTGAAACCATTTAAGAAAGTGTTCTGAGTA
>NZ_JBQZXC010000286.1:0-741 GCF_053555815.1 Shigella sp. SIG6
TCAATAAAGTATATATTACTCTCTTTACTATCTGTTTTTATTGCGGTAGCGATACTAATAACAAAATTCGGAATTTATTTAGATGCTGGAATTAGAAAAAGGGATGACGGCTTTCTCACCTTACCCTGAAGTTTCACGAAAGTGTGTAAGGAAGTATGCAATCTAACTGGAGATTTCTGATGATCTAGTCGCTTAGAGCGACAATGAAGGTGACCGCATCCTGGGTAGCCCTATGAAAGGATACTATTGAAACGTGATGCTAAAACAGTGATGAAATGAATAATACGATGGAAACGTCTTCCATGTTAATTATCATGGAAGACGTTGATGTTGAACACCTAAACCAGCCCCCTGATACGAGGCTGGCTTAAGCGCGCAGGCAATCAGTAAAAATCACCGGTTGCCTTTTCGGCCTGATCCATCCACACCGGTTTATCGCTGGTTTTCGACCAGACGCGGTGCAGGTAGCTGTAAAAGCGGGCGCGGTCTTTCCAGAAAAGCATGAAAGGCAGCGCCAGAACGCCCGCTGCAACCGCATATGTACGGCGTAAAAAGATAAGCCATGCAGGATATTCTCTGTAGAGTTCCATACTTTTCTCCCCCTTTTGTATCTACCCGGTGAATAGCACCGGAAAAATGAATTTGTTTATCTGATGAAAATAGTACCGCCTTTTGTGTAATTTTACTACTCATCCGACCACTTATTTTTGCTTATTGATGGTTTATTTACATTCACACTGT
>NZ_JBQZXC010000287.1:0-727 GCF_053555815.1 Shigella sp. SIG6
TAGGTGCCGTAGGCAATGCCTGTTGATATTTTTTCCATCTGATACATATCCCGCCCCCCCGACAGACCTGTGCTATCGGAAAGAAAAAAGGCCATCAGCAAAACTCTGATGGCCTGAATCACCTTTACCAATATTGTATGAAAAAACACGCACGACTAATTGACAATAATTTTCATTTCCATTAAAAAAGATCGCGTAGCATTCTTAATTCATGAGGAACTTTACCCGCCAGCAATCTGAGTAGCGAAAGCTGTTCATCCCCAATGTTTTTGCTGGCGGGTCCTTTTTTCTACGGTCCTCCTCCCCGGAGGGGGGCATTTCATTATTTTTCTAATCGTTACTGGTGAGAAGGCGGAAGAAAAAGCCAGTTCTTCGCCCCTAAATAACAGCATGATTCCAGTACATGCAAAATCTGATTTCCAGCTCACACATACCGAGTACTGTACAAAAAACCGCCAACCAAGGCAGTTAAGAGTGTGTTCCCGGGGTTTGCTTAGAATATTTTGTAAGTTGTCCGAAGAGATATTTACAACACCAGAATGATGCATTATCAGTCCCCTGCCAGAGGTTCACTACGTAACCTGACCGACAATGCACCATTCTGGTGCTGAAAAAAGAGCACTGGAACTGCAACAAAACAACATCACAGAACAGGAGATGGTAAGGAGTCAGACATTCCCACACAATATTGTGTCAGTGCAAATAACAACCTTCGTCTCAAATCTCG
>NZ_JBQZXC010000288.1:0-720 GCF_053555815.1 Shigella sp. SIG6
ATATTTCTTCGCAAATGGCGTGGCATCGATGAGTTCCCGGACTTCTTCCGGATTACCCTGAAGCACCGTTGCCCCTTCGCGGTTTCGCTCCCTCCCCAGCAGGTAATCAACCGGACCACTGCCACCACCTTTTCCCCTGGCATGAAATTTAACTATCATCCCGCGTCCCCTGTTCCCTGACGGCCAGACGCAGCCGGCGCAGCTCGTCCCCGATGGCCATCAGTGCGGCCACCACCTGAACCCGGTTACCCTCACAGCGTTCCAGTAACCGGGCATGTTCATCATCAGTAACCCGTATCGTGAGCATCCTCTCGCGTTTCATCGGTATCATTACCCCCATGAACAGAAATCCCCCTTACACGGAGGCATCAGTGACCAAACAGGAAAAAACTGCCCTTAACATGGCCCGCTTTATCAGAAGCCAGACATTAACGCTGCTGGAGAAGCTCAACGAACTGGACGCGGATGAACAGGCAGACATCTGTGAATCGCTTCACAACCACGCCGATGAGCTTTACCGCAGCTACCTCGCACGTTTCGGGGATGACGGTGAAAACCTCTGACATATGCAGCTCCCGGAGACGGTCACAGCTTGTCTGTGAGCGGATGCCGGGAGCAGACAAGCCCGTCAGGGCGCGTCAGCAGGTTTTAGCGGGTGTCAGGGCGCAGCCATGACCCAGTCACGTAGCGATAGCGGAGTGTATACTGACTTAATTATGC
>NZ_JBQZXC010000289.1:0-720 GCF_053555815.1 Shigella sp. SIG6
GAAAATGCCAAATATAAATTTTGTGTATCTTTTTCTGAAAATAAACTAAAGAAAGGGCTTTATATATCACGCATATTTATTTGTTGGATAGTCATTAGATGTTGAATCAATGAATTACTCGTTCAGTTAATATTTAAATATTCATGAAATCTATAAATTAAAGATTTGTCACCTATTGGATTTAGTATGCTTGATTTAAATGGCGGTCAATTATTGTTATTATTAAGTCTAATGTCATTTAAAGGCATTATCATATTTACGAAGAGATCAGGATGATGACGATGAAAAAAAGTGTATTGACGGCGTTTATAACTGTGGTCTGTGCAACGTCCAGCGTTATGGCTGCTGATGATAATGCTATCACGGATGGCTCAGTAACATTTAATGGTAAAGTTATTGCTCCAGCTTGTACCCTGGTAGCTGCGACGAAAGATTCAGTAGTCACATTGCCAAATGTCAGCGCCACCAAGTTGCAAACTAATGGAGCAGTCTCTGGCGTTAAAACTGATGTACCAATTGCCTTAGAAGGCTGTGATGTTACTGTAACTAAAAATGCGACGTTTACCTTTAGTGGTACGGCTGACGGCGTGCAACCTACAGCATTTGCCAACCAGGCTACTACCGATGCAGCGACGAATGTTGCTCTACAAATGTATCTACCAGATGGTTCTACATCGGTAACTCCCGGTACCGAAACGTCGAATATTCAGTTAGCGGATT
>NZ_JBQZXC010000290.1:0-714 GCF_053555815.1 Shigella sp. SIG6
AGGGATGATCGTAATGCGGGTTCATCCCTGCCGGCAGCCGTCTGGTTCGCGTATTCGGCAGATCGCAAAGGAGAACATCCGCAGCTCCACCTGGCAAAGTATCAGGGCGTACTGCAGGCTGATGCCTATGCAGGTTATAACGTACTGTACGAAACGGGCCGGGTGAAGGAAGCCGGGTGCCTGGCCCACGCCCGCCGAAAAATCCATGACGAGGATGTGCGCCGTCCGACAGAAATGACTCAGGAAGCGCTCAGACGGATAGCAGAGTTATACGACATAGAAGCGGAGATACGTGGCAGTCCGGCAGAGGAACGGCTTGCAGTCAGAAAAGCCAGAAGCGTCCAGTTGATGCAGTCGTTGTACGACTGGATACAGTTGCAGAGGAAAACGCTGTCGAAACATGCGGAGATGGCGAAGGCGTTCGACTATATCCTGAATCACTGGAATGCGCTGAACGAGTTCTGTCGTGACGGCTGGGTGGAAATAGACAACAACATCGGTGAAAACGCGTTACGATCGGTGGCGGTTGGAAGAAAAAATTATCTCTTTTTCGGCTCAGACAAGGGAGGAGAAAGTGCGGCGATCATCTACAGTCTGCTGGTCACCTGCAAACAGAACGAAGTGGAGCCGGAGGACTGGTTGCGCGAAGTGATCGAGAAGCTCAATGACTGGCCGTCGAACCAAGTGCATGAACTGCTGCCCTGGAACTTCTCG
>NZ_JBQZXC010000291.1:0-711 GCF_053555815.1 Shigella sp. SIG6
GGGGTAATCTGCTCTCCTGATTCAGGAGAGCTTATGGTCACTTTTGAGACAGTTATGGAAATTAAAATCCTGCACAAGCAGGGAATGAGTAGCCGGGCGATTGCCAGAGAACTGGGGCTCTCCCGCAATACCGTTAAACGTTATTTGCAGGCAAAATCTGAGCCGCCAAAATATACGCCGCGACCTGCTGTTGCTTCACTCCTGGATGAATACCGGGATTATATTCGTCAACGCATCGCCGATGCTCATCCTTACAAAATCCCGGCAACGGTAATCGCTCGCGAGATCAGAGACCAGGGATATCGTGGCGGAATGACCATTCTCAGGGCATTCATTCGTTCTCTCTCGGTTCCTCAGGAGCAGGAGCCTGCCGTTCGGTTCGAAACTGAACCCGGACGACAGATGCAGGTTGACTGGGGCACTATGCGTAATGGTCGCTCACCGCTTCACGTGTTCGTTGCTGTTCCCGGATACAGCCGAATGTTGTACATCGAATTCACTGACAATATGCGTTATGACACGCTGGAGACCTGCCATCGTAATGCGTTCCGCTTCTTTGGTGGTGTGCCGCGCGAAGTGTTGTATGACAATATGAAAACTGTGGTTCTGCAACGTGACGCATATCAGACCGGTCAGCACCGGTTCCATCCTTCGCTGTGGCAGTTCGGCAAGGAGATGGGCTTCTCTCCCCGACTGTGTCGCCCCTTCAGG
>NZ_JBQZXC010000292.1:0-705 GCF_053555815.1 Shigella sp. SIG6
GGTGGAGAACTCCATGACGGTCGCCCAGTGTCTCGACTACTGGTTCGACAACTACGTCTCTACAACTCTCAGAGAAAAGACCCAGGCACTTTATCGATCAACGGTTATGAAGCGCATGCATGACGCCTTCCCTAATCGTCCGGCATCTTCTATCACGGTTAAGCAATGGGTTGACCTGCTTACCGAAGAAGAAAAAGATAATCCACGCCGAGCAAGGCAGGTGCTAAGTCAACTAAGATCAGCAATTAGTTGGTGCATGCGGCGTCAGTTGATAGATAGTTGCGCAATTATGAGCATCCAGCCAAGGGACTTCGGCTCCCGCGCTGAGGTAGGGGATCGGGTACTGTCGTATCACGAACTGGCTAAGATTTGGCTTGCTATTGAAAGAAGCCGTGCGTCTACGTCAAATAAGCTCCTTCATCAGATGCTTATGCTGTGGGGGGCGAGGCTCTCAGAGCTTAGGCTGGCAACAAAGACAGAATTTGACCTGCTGGACAACGTATGGACCGTACCGAAAGAGCATAGCAAGATGGGTAATGTTATCCGCCGTCCAATCTTCGAACAAATTAAGCCTTTTCTCGAAAAGGCCATGACAACGTACAATGATGTTCTTTTCCCTGGAGAAGACATAAACAAACCGATCAGCATCGCTGCAGCCAACCGATTCGTAAATAGAATAAGGGGAGGGATGGATCTAGGTTACTG
>NZ_JBQZXC010000293.1:0-701 GCF_053555815.1 Shigella sp. SIG6
AGAACAAATGGTAGTGTCCGCTATTGCCAGTACACCTCACAGATTCCTGTTATTACCACCGAACTTTTGGCGCAGCTTTACGGCACTGAGCCGGTGCGTATTCGCCAGAATCATCATGAGAACAAAGTACGCTTCGTTGAAGGGAAACACTTTTTCAAAGTTGTTGGTAATGACCTTAAAGAATTGCGGGTCGCTTTAAACTACTCACAAAATCCAGTTTCACCCAAAGCCCGCTCCCTCATCCTCTGGACAGAACGAGGCGCAGCACGCCACGCCAAAATGCTCGAAACCGATCAGGCGTGGGATGTGTTCGAAAAACTGGAAGACTGCTATTTCAGTCAAAAGGATCCGTCAACGCCAGTTTCATGCCAGAAAAGTTACGACACGCGAGTTCTCTGTTATCAGAGAGGCGGTGTCACTGTTTCCACAATTCAGTTACGGGATGATGATATTGTTATTTCCCTTGAGTCATGGCTGGAACTGGCGAGAGCCAATGGTTGGTTTGTTGTTCGCAGAGATAAACTGGTGGAAAGGTTGATGCAGCTTTAAAAAAGTTCTTGCATTTTTGCACATAAACTGCTTCAATTCCGGTAAGCTCCGCAAAGCTGTATCGCGAGGCGAATAGCAGACATGGACACTTGAAAGAACCCGCTTTATGCGGGTTTTTTTGTGCCTGAAAAATGGCACAGGGCGTTAAACGC
>NZ_JBQZXC010000294.1:0-698 GCF_053555815.1 Shigella sp. SIG6
GTGTTTAACGTCCTGTACCGTTTTTCAGGCATAAAAAACCCGCCCGGAGGCGGGTTTAAGCTGTGTGGCGAAGCAACCACTCTTAACAGAATATCCCGTTTTTTACGTACGTAAAATATTTTCTAGAAAGTCGCCCCTTACCATCAGGGATGTTCAATATATTTGTCCATTTCTAACCGGACACCCAACATCATCAACATTCCTTCCACCACCCCCTCGGCTTTTTGTAGCTTCTTTCCTATATAACCATCGCGTCATCGTCACAGCATTGCGGGCGGGATTTTACTTTTGAAGGGATTAATCCCTTAAAACCGGCAGCAATGGACGACCAGGTCACATCCTCATGATTATTAGCCACCCACGCGCCCCAGCGCTCAAGAACCTGCTGAATATCACGCATCACTGTCTTTACCCCTGTCCCATCCACGATGAACAATCAGAACACCATCAACAATGGCGTGCCCTTTGCCCTCTTTATCTTCAGCATATTTTCTTACCGTGGCGCGATTACAGTTCAGCATTCGTGAAACTTCGGTCATATTACCTCGTGTCTGGATAAGCAGTTCCGGTATCGTTTGAATTTTGACGCTCATCAAATACTCTCCGGTTCGGTGATTTTTATCCCGGGCTTTCCACCAGGGACATAATGATCGCGCACAAGCCAGGGCAAAACAAACTCATGGCGCATCAGCGCAGCG
>NZ_JBQZXC010000295.1:0-697 GCF_053555815.1 Shigella sp. SIG6
TTGCCCACCGGTTTCCGGGTTGTACATTTTGACCCGGTAATCAATGCGTTCTCCCTCGTCGGTGGTGGTCCCTCCCTGACGATAGATAGAGAAGTAACCGTCTCTGCGCCCTGCAGCTGGTCGCCCTTCATCTTTGAGCATGATTTCATAACTGATGGCATTACCGTTAAAACCATCGTACAGGCACATGTCCAACATGGTCAGATCTTGCGCGTAGTTGCTGCCGTTAACGCTTCCTGTTGGATGCAAGTCTAACTGCACCCTTGGCGTGGCGTGGGCGAACTCCGGGAAGAACACGTCAATATGGTTGGGGTCGAGCGTATTCAGGGTAATATTTGCGAAATAGTCCTGGGCCGGGCTGTTCGAATGTAATTTAACTTTCCCCTTCCAGACGCCACCAATCGGCAAATTCTTCATCTCTGTCTGCTCAAGGTAGAGCGTAAGAAACTTTGTATCGTATATATAATAATGTTGACCATCTTCTGTACATGAAGATCTATTAGAATCCTTAAGATTCGTCTGAAGCCCTTTGCCCCCCTTGCATCCTAGCGGCGCTTCATCGCTACTTACAATGGCTGTTTTAAATCCTTTGAGTTTTACCGGCCAACGCATCCCACTGCGTTGTTCAGTTAAATAGATTTGTACTGTCGATATATTTCCATTAGCTGTACAGGTTTGTTGGAGGTCAGGATACGAA
>NZ_JBQZXC010000296.1:0-696 GCF_053555815.1 Shigella sp. SIG6
ATCCCTCTGATATGACAACAAAAAACGGAGCCGGATTCCTGTTTTTGTGAACTGCAGCTATTCGTGTCTAAAAAGTGATCCACTTACCACCAACTGCCTAATATATACAGAACGGAGTAAACAGGGCTAACAGTTCCCGACAGGTCTCATCATTCCGTGGCCCGAAAGTGTAAGCCAACACACCGCCAGTTTTAGTGTTGTACGCATACCAGAGCCAGTGTTGTTGCAGCCTTGCTGCCAACGAAGCGCCACTGCTCATCAAGTTCACAGATAAGGGCAACATCAGCGTGAGCGACTGGCGCAGATGTTATCCGCCGGGGCGGGAGCTTTTTAATGTCCGTATGACGGTATTGATGCCGATTTTCAGTGTCCTGGCGGTATCACGGCCCCCTGCGCCGTTATGTGCCATTTCAACGATCTGCTCCTTAACGCCGGGTTTTCTGGCTTCATAAGAGTAAGTGAGCTGGAAAACACGTTTACATGAGCGACAACGGAAACGCTCATGCCGGGAACAACTACGGCCATGTCGATAAGCTTCATCGGAATGACAGCGCGGACAATGAACAGTAATGGTAGCCATGGAAAACCTTAAATACCAGTAGATTACCAGAAACTTCTGTCGATTGAAGACATCACCCGAAGTTTGAATTCATTCGAATACTTTTTACGAGGTTCTTTTCGCCAGTCCTGTAATTC
>NZ_JBQZXC010000297.1:0-694 GCF_053555815.1 Shigella sp. SIG6
CGGGGTGTCGGGGCGAAGCCCTGACCAGGGTAATTGTAATAGCGTGCATGTATGCGCGGTATAACAATTACACATCCTGTCCTGTCAGCAAGTTCGAATTACCGACAAAGGCACGGCAGTTTTTTTGGCAGTGACAGTATTGTCAGGCAGAAATACCCGTCAATGCGTCAGACGGCAGAATACCGGCGGTAAAACAGTCGAAAAGTGGTACGCGATATAATCACACAACGCAGATGACAGACAGAACGGAGAAAACAGAAAGATGAACAAGCAGCAGCAAACCGTACTCAACATGGCGGGATTCATAAAAAGCCAGAGCCTGACGCTGCTCGAAAAGCTGGACGCACTCGATGCCGACGAACAGGCCGCCATGTGTGAGAAGCTGCACGAAATCGCGGAAGAACTCCAGAACAGCATACAGACACGCTTTGAAGCGGAAAGTGGCACCGGGGTATAACAGTGTATCCTGCTCCAGACAGGATGCAGAACGGTATACCGGTGCGTAAGGAGAAAATGTCACATAAGGCGCTCTTCCGCTTCCTCGCTCACTGACTCGCTACGCTCGGTCGTTCGACTGCGGCGAGCGGTGTCAGCTCACTCAAAGGCGGTAATGCGGTTATCCACAGAATCAGGGGATAACGCCGGAAAGAACATGTGAGCAAAAAGCCGAAGGCAGGGGCAAAGGCCGCGCAGG
>NZ_JBQZXC010000298.1:0-693 GCF_053555815.1 Shigella sp. SIG6
ACACGAGGCATATAGGTCTGATTCCGATATTCAATTGGAGTCAGACCTTTTAATTTCAGGCTAATTCTTCTGCTGTTATAGTATTCAATATATTCCGTAACAGCATCCTTCAGTTCGCTTATATTACTGAACTCATCAAGATAAAAACACTCCGACTTTAAGGTTCCAAAGAAACACTCCACCACAGCATTATCCAGACAATTGCCTTTTCTGGACATGCTTTGTTTAATACCATGTTCTTTAAGGATATTTTGATATCTTCTCATACGATACTGCCATCCCTGGTCAGAGTGCAGAACAGGATGCTCGTGAGGATTAAGCTTTTTGAATGCCTGATCGAGCATATTCTCAACCATGTTCATCACAGGTCTTTCCGAAAGGCTGTAAGAAATAACTTCGTTGTTGAAGAGATCTATTACTGGAGACAAATACAGCTTGCGCCCATTGACTGCAAATTCAGTAACATCGGTAACCCACTTCTCGTTTGGCCGCGTAGCCTTGAAATCTCTTTGGAGAACATTAGGGGCGGTTTGCCCTACCTCTCCTCTGTAAGAGCGGTATCGCTTGACCTTAATCGCTGCTTTAAGTGAGAGGGTTCCCATCAGGCGCTGAACAGCTTTATGGTTAATCTGTTTCCCTTCTCGATGAAGAGACAGCGTTACCCTACGGTATCCGTATCGGCCTCTATTCTCG
>NZ_JBQZXC010000299.1:0-680 GCF_053555815.1 Shigella sp. SIG6
GAAGTCACTGTCGTTCTCAAAATCGGTGGAGCTTCATGACAAGGTCATCGGGCATTATCTGAACATAAAACACTATCAGTAAGTTGGAGTCATTACCCACTCCAACAAGGTGTAGTGACCGGGTAACTGCCAACTTTCAGGCAACCACCTCGATTGGCAACCTTGTTTCCATATCGAGTTCAAATATCCCGTAGGGGTTTACATGGGCGTAAACTGATGATTGTTCAGGTTTCCATGGTGTGGCCAAATCTTCTTCATGGATAAAGGTCACATCCAGAGGGTGAGTATTTCCAGTTGCCCGTAATATCGTCGGCTCAATATCATGCGCGTTCATCGGTATCATCGATGCCAGGAAAGCCCACTGGTCAGGATAAGGCCGGAAGGTGGTATCAACAAAAATGTTACCAGGATATGCCGCGCCAGCGGCATGTAAGGCGGCACTCCGTTGTTGCACATGGCAGAGGAGTAAAACCGCCGAAGCCCGGCGTAAGCCGGTACGGTCGTCCGGATATCACCGATCCTCCTCCAGCCCTGCGAGGCAATGCGGCCTGTCAGCGATGAAAATGCCTCTGTGCGCGGTCGGAGTGGTCCCGACAAGGGGTTACTTTTACCGTTACCTCTGTGGACGTAACCGCACTCAAAGAAACTGTATATACCAGACCAGTTGTATCAAGCTTATC
>NZ_JBQZXC010000300.1:0-677 GCF_053555815.1 Shigella sp. SIG6
AGCGAGAACTGGAGATAAGAGAGGAACGGCTGATACAGGAGCGCGAACATGCGTTATCCCTGGAACGGGAGCGTCAGCCGGAAATACAGGAACGCACGCTGGATGGTCCTTCGCTGGGATGGTGAAACCATGAAAAATGGCAGCTTCAGTGGATTAGGAGGGGTTAATGTGGCCTGTACCATCTGGTTGCATAGGTATTCATGCGGTTAAAATTTATCAGGCGCGATCGCGGCAGTTTTTCGGGTGGTTTGTTGCCATTTTTATCTGTCTGCTGCCGTGATCGCACCAAACGCGTTTCAGTGGTGCGGGCAATAAGATATTACGTTAAATTGTGAGAGAATGGTCCCCATATACTGACTTTATCATACGGATAGGGTTGGTAGTGGGTCGATTGGGTTTCGGCATTGTTTCCGTTAATGCCAATTGCATTTTTGTATTTGATGCAACAGAAGGCGTGAGATTCTCCTGAGCCTGGAAAGTCTAAGTGTTTAGAATTGATGGCAAAATATCTTCCGTCCGATTCTTGAAGTAGTTGTTGTTTGGCTGTCTCCCAAAGGGTGCTGTTACAAACTTCTTGAATTTGTAGTTGTTGCAGGACTCTTATTACTGCGTTGTCATGTTCCAATTCTTTAGGGGAGTGTATTATTCTCTCTTTTAATAAGCTGTTTACCACAGGA
>NZ_JBQZXC010000301.1:0-673 GCF_053555815.1 Shigella sp. SIG6
CTTCCCCTCTGCGACTCTCAGCCGCACCACCGTATTCGAGCCAGCGGCTCATGCATCATAACCTGCTCTGCCAGACGGTAACCCCTCTTCAGCCCCGTAAACCGCATCTGACCTCCGCACAGCTCGCACTTCAGCGGGTCAACCTTCAGTCACTGCTGATACATCCCTCTCCTTGTGATTTGCCTCGCCGTTTTTCTCACTGTCTCCGTTATGGCGTACACCACATCTTCCAGTAATCGCCGCTTCACCGGACTCAGGACCCCGTATCACCATCCGGAACCCCTTATCCGCCACATGCCAGGAGAACCTTTCCATAAACTCGTCGCCACTCATCACAAGGTTTTCTTCTCGTTTTGTCCGGTGGCTGTTGTAACGCAGGCCAATTTCATCCTGACCGGCATAATGTTCCAGGCGGCTCATCTGCACCGGCTGCTTCTCCAGCCAGTTAAGCCATCGGTTTCCCTGCTGAAAAATATCGGCAAAACGGGGAAGCATCAGAAAGGCGGAATAACGCCATCCGGCCAGTGAACCGTACCGCATTCAGGGCAATACATGCCGTCGGCGCTGATACCGGCAGGAATTGTCGCAAATTCCCGCTCCATGCAGCGGGCAATTTCCGGATACCCTTCGTCATCAACACGTACAAACCAGAAGACCAGTTTTTTGTTTCCGG
>NZ_JBQZXC010000302.1:0-672 GCF_053555815.1 Shigella sp. SIG6
GGTGATCGCCGAAGTATCGACTCAACTATCAGAGGTAGTTGGCGTCATCGAGCGCCATCTCGAACCGACGTTGCTGGCCGTACATTTGTACGGCTCCGCAGTGGATGGCGGCCTGAAGCCACACAGTGATATTGATTTGCTGGTTACGGTGACCGTAAGGCTTGATGAAACAACGCGGCGAGCTTTGATCAACGACCTTTTGGAAACTTCGGCTTCCCCTGGAGAGAGCGAGATTCTCCGCGCTGTAGAAGTCACCATTGTTGTGCACGACGACATCATTCCGTGGCGTTATCCAGCTAAGCGCGAACTGCAATTTGGAGAATGGCAGCGCAATGACATTCTTGCAGGTATCTTCGAGCCAGCCACGATCGACATTGATCTGGCTATCTTGCTGACAAAAGCAAGAGAACATAGCGTTGCCTTGGTAGGTCCAGCGGCGGAGGAACTCTTTGATCCGGTTCCTGAACAGGATCTATTTGAGGCGCTAAATGAAACCTTAACGCTATGGAACTCGCCGCCCGACTGGGCTGGCGATGAGCGAAATGTAGTGCTTACGTTGTCCCGCATTTGGTACAGCGCAGTAACCGGCAAAATCGCGCCGAAGGATGTCGCTGCCGACTGGGCAATGGAGCGCCTGCCGGCCCAGTATCAGCCCGTCATACTTGAAGCTAG
>NZ_JBQZXC010000303.1:0-658 GCF_053555815.1 Shigella sp. SIG6
TGGCGTCAAAGATGTTTATACGTGCGAAATTGTCGGTTACGCCATGGGAGAGCGCATGACGAAAGAGTTGACGGGTAAAGCCCTGTTTATGGCGCTCAGGAGCCAGCACCCACCTGCCGGGCTAATCCACCACTCCGATCGAGGTTCACAGTACTGCGCATACGATTACCGGGTCATACAGGAGCAGTCTGGTCTGAAAACATCAATGTCGCGTAAAGGTAACTGTTACGACAACGCTCCGATGGAAATCTTCTGGGGAACGCTGAAAAATGAAAGCCTGAGCCACTATCGTTTTAAGAGCCGGGATATTTCGTCAGCATACGGGAAAACTGATTGAGGTCGGCCTCAGTTTTGAGGCCTTTAGCCAGTTCAGCCGCAAGGGCTTTAAGCTTCTTTTCGTCCATAATTTACCTGTCTCCGTTGTTGGAGTAAACATATCAAAAACAGGCAATTACACAATTTAAATTACAGTCTCAAAACAAACCCTACGGTCAATATAGTTTACCAGCAAGCTTACTAGCAAAGTGCTAATCATTTGGTATCTTTCGTGCTATTCTCCTTTTACGTAAGTACTTAAGGGGAACGTATTTACTACTTTTAAAGAAAGCTCCGTTACTATCTGAAATGCAATGAGATAATAAACGATTACTCTCGGTTA
>NZ_JBQZXC010000304.1:0-656 GCF_053555815.1 Shigella sp. SIG6
GCCTGATCTTACCCAGCAATAGTGGACACGCGGCTAAGTGAGTAAACTCTCAGTCAGAGGTGACTCACATGACAAAAACAGTATCAACCAGTAAAAAACCCCGTAAACAGCATTCGCCTGAATTTCGCAGTGAAGCCCTGAAGCTTGCTGAACGCATCGGTGTTACTGCCGCAGCCCGTGAACTCAGCCTGTATGAATCACAGCTCTACAACTGGCGCAGTAAACAGCAAAATCAGCAGACGTCTTCTGAACGTGAACTGGAGATGTCTACCGAGATTGCACGTCTCAAACGCCAGCTGGCAGAACGGGATGAAGAGCTGGCTATCCTCCAAAAGGCCGCGACATACTTCGCGAAGCGCCTGAAATGAAGTATGTCTTTATTGAAAAACATCAGGCTGAGTTCAGCATCAAAGCAATGTGCCGCGTGCTCCGGGTGGCCCGCAGCGGCTGGTATACGTGGTGTCAGCGGCGGACAAGGATAAGCACGCGTCAGCAGTTCCGCCAACACTGCGACAGCGTTGTCCTCGCGGCTTTTACCCGGTCAAAACAGCGTTACGGTGCCCCACGCCTGACGGATGAACTGCGTGCTCAGGGTTACCCCTTTAACGTAAAAACCGTGGCGGCAAGCCTGCGCCGTCAGGGACTGAGGGCAAAGG
>NZ_JBQZXC010000305.1:0-611 GCF_053555815.1 Shigella sp. SIG6
GGCCTGGCATCCGGATATAACCCGTGATAAAACAAGGGAATGAACAATGAACTCCCCGATGATATTGAGCTGCTTAAAGCCATGTTGCGTAAGCAACAGAGTCGGCTTCGACAGTATGCCTGTCAGGTCGCGGGCTATGAGCAGGAAATTGAACGGCTGAAAGCGCAACTCGACAGGTTGCGTCGTATGTTGTTCGGCCAGAGTTCAGAGAAAAAGCGTCATAAGCTTGAAAATCAGATCCGACAGGCAGAAAAACGACTGTCGGAACTGGAAAACCGGCTGAACACAGCCAGAAATCTTCTGGAAGATGCATCGTCAGTCACAGATTCACCTGACACCAGTCCCCCGTCAGAAAACCCGATCGCCAGTAAGCCTGAATTCCCGGGACGAAAATCTTCACGAAAACCGCTGCCGGCAGAACTTCCCCGGGAGACACATCGCCTTCTGCCTGCTGAAACCAGTTGCCCGGCCTGTGGAGGTGTTCTGAAAGAAATGGGGGAAACAATCTCAGAGCAACTGGATATCATTAATACCGCCTTTAAAGTTATCGAAACCATACGTCCCAAACTGGCCTGTAGCCGGTGTGATGTCATCGTTCAGGCACCACTTCC
>NZ_JBQZXC010000306.1:0-578 GCF_053555815.1 Shigella sp. SIG6
TCTGAAATCGCAGCAGCAGGCGAAAAGGCACAACAG
Source organism: Shigella sp. SIG6 (assembly GCF_053555815.1). Taxonomy (NCBI): domain Bacteria; kingdom Pseudomonadati; phylum Pseudomonadota; class Gammaproteobacteria; order Enterobacterales; family Enterobacteriaceae; genus Shigella; species Shigella sp. SIG6. Next base: position 37 of record NZ_JBQZXC010000306.1, read on the forward strand.
AAGTCCCGGGATAATCTGGGGCTGAAAAGTGCGGCCACGATGGAAGCACAGAGCGACATTTACGACCGGACAAAAGGCCGTCTGGCGATACCCGGCGCATTCGGCTTTGGGTGTGCTTTTCTGCCTGAAGATGTTATCCGTTTTGACACTAAGAGTGATTTCCTGGCCTGGGTAAGGAATGCGCTGCCAGGTGAATATTCCGTTGCTGGCCCCTACGGCATCATCATACCCGACACACGGTTTGAAGGGGTGCTCAGCATCCGGTGGACTGATGCACGCCCTGAGACAACAGAACCGCGGTACAGAGCCAAATCCCTTACTTTTTACGGCATTAACGGCCCCATTTATCACACCCGCTACTGCTATTGGCCCATATCCAGACTGACTGGCTGGGTGAAAATAAATATAACCACAGAAGATATTATTTACAGAATCGTGGCGAGCTCTGTCCGCAACAGATGGGGAGACCCTGACATTGGCGGGCTGATTATTGCTGCGTACCAGGGAGAAGCTGACGGTGATAAAGTCATCAGACTTGTCAG
>NZ_JBQZXC010000307.1:0-574 GCF_053555815.1 Shigella sp. SIG6
GCTGGATGTTCATCCCAGTGGTTTTTACGCCTGGCTTCAGCAGCCGCATTCACAACGCCATCAGGCAGACCTGAGACTGACAGGACAGATTAAACAGTTCTGGCTGGAATCGGGATGCGTCTATGGTTATCGCAAAATCCATCTGGATCTGCGTGACAGCGGGCAACAGTGCGGAGTAAACAGAGTCTGGAGACTGATGAAACGTGTCGGAATAAAGGCTCAGGTCGGATACCGAAGCCCGCGGGCACGTAAAGGCGAGGCCAGTATCGTGTCACCCAACAGGCTCCAGCGACAGTTCAATCCGGATGCTCCTGATGAGCGTTGGGTAACGGACATAACCTACATCAGGACCCACGAAGGCTGGCTGTATCTTGCCGTTGTTGTTGATCTGTTCTCACGCAAAATTATCGGCTGGTCCATGCAATCCCGGATGACAAAGGACATTGTCCTGAACGCACTGCTGATGGCTGTATGGCGGCGTAATCCCGAAAAACAGGTGCTGGTTCATTCGGATCAGGGCAGTCAGTACACAAGCCATGAGTGGCAGTCGTTCCTGAAATCACACGGCCTGGAG
>NZ_JBQZXC010000308.1:0-549 GCF_053555815.1 Shigella sp. SIG6
GTGAGCGCATTCTGACCGACCGTGAAAATGGTGAAAAAGGCGATAATTCTCAAGATACCTCTTATGCCCGTGTAGGCGTGAAAGGTGAAACTCAGATCAACCCTGAAATGACTGGTTACGGTCAGTTTGAACTAGACCTGGAAGCATCAAACAGACACAACCCTGACCAAACTCGTTTGGCATATGCTGGTTTGAGTTACAAAGATTTTGGTTCATTCGACTACAGTCGTAATGTCGGTGTCGCGTATGATGCAGAAGCATTTACTGATATGTTTGTTGAGTGGGGCGGTGACTCATGGGCTGGTACTGACCTGTTCATGACCAACCGTACCAACGGTGTTGCAACCTATCGTAACACAGATTTCTTTGGCATGGTTGAAGGTCTAAATTTTGCTCTGCAATATCAGGGTAAAAATGAAGGTACAGGCAACTACAAAGCAAATGGCGATGGCCATGGTTTATCTGCAACTTACACTATTGACGGTTTCTCATTTGCTGGTGCTTAGTAAGCGCCCCGAGAAGTACGTAGCGTAAGGATTATTTTACAGC
>NZ_JBQZXC010000309.1:0-547 GCF_053555815.1 Shigella sp. SIG6
CTAAATAGCTGCGCTTAATACCGCTACACTTTTGCCAGCCCATGTTTGCCTCCGGGGAATGGGCTGACGGTTTCCATAAAATGGCGAACTTTTTTCAACAGTTGCCACATTGAGCGGCACTGATGATTACGCGTTATTGTGTCGTGAAGTGCCTGCCATAGCCGTTCAACATGATTCACCCATGGCGAGTAAACCGGCTGATAAATGCCCCTGAACTTCGGGTTCTCCTTCAGCCAGCTCTGTGTTTCCCGGCTTTTGTGGATAATGTAGTTGTCCACGATCAGCGTGATGGTTTTCGCCCGACGGTATGTCGCTTTAAGCCGCTTCAGCAGGCTGATGAACAGCGCCGAACTTTTGCTGTTGCCGCCCACATAGCTGACTTTACCTGTCCCGCTGTGCAGCGCTCCGGCCAGATAATATTTTTCATTCTGTCCCGGTGTGACCACCCGTTTTTGCTGTCCGCGCAGTTGCCAGTCCGCACCGATTTTGGGATGAAGATGGATATCCACTTCATCTTCATAAAAGACCGGATGCTCTGCGCTGCATT
>NZ_JBQZXC010000310.1:0-539 GCF_053555815.1 Shigella sp. SIG6
ACCTAGATCACTTAGAGGGAACTCAGCCCGGATTGTGCGATCTGATCAATCGCCAAATCAAAACAAATCACCAACCGGACTGATCAATGCCGATCATAGCACCAATTTCCCGTGACGAACGATGCCTGATGGAGAAAGCCATCCATAAAACACATGATAAATCTATGTTCTGCGCTTTGATAATTTTGACGATGCCGTTGAGTGGTAAGCGCCCAGAGAAGTACGTAGCGGAAGGATTATTTTACAGCTGAGAAGTTCCAGGGCAGCAGTTCATGCACTCGGTTCGACGGCCAGTCATTGAGCTTCACGATCACTTCGCGCAACCAGTCCTCCGGCTCCACTCCGTTCAGTTTGCAGGTGACCAGCAGACTGTAGATAATCGCCGCGCTTTCTCCACCGTTGTCAGAACCGAAGAAGAGATAATTTTTTCTTCCAACCGCCACCGATCGCAGCGCGTTTTCACCGATGTTGTTGTTGATTTCCACCTGGCCATTACGACAGTACACGTTCAGGCTATCTGAACCGCCCCGGGAATCCTA
>NZ_JBQZXC010000311.1:0-539 GCF_053555815.1 Shigella sp. SIG6
AGTAATGAAGTGACAAACTCACCGTCGCGCAAGATAAATCCGTCCGTCACTCGGGCATCCACAAAATTAATTAACGCAGCCCCATTTTTTTGCAAACACACAATGCGGTAATGACTAACAATATTTCCATTTTCAACGCACACAGCATAGAGGCCATCTTCACAAAAAATTTTACGCAGTTCTTCGATGTTCATCATCAGAATCCTTCCAGATAAGTAGCACTCCCCTGTTCGGGGTCCATCCCTTTTATCCCTGCGCGCTACTTAAGTATTTTTGATTCTATTCCGGCACCATCCAGAACTTCAAATGCGTTGAAAATAAAAACAAAAACCCGCCGAAGCGGGTTAAGTGCGGGTGCGTTGAGGATGCCTGCCACATCAGAGGTGGCGAGGGATTTCTCACTCGCCGGGTCTCTTACTCCTCAGGTTCGTAAGCTGTGAAGACAGCGACCTCCGTCTGGCCGGTTCGGATTCGTACCTCGCAGAGGTCTTTCCTCGTTACCAGTGCCGTCACTATGACGGTTAAACAGATGACGATCA
>NZ_JBQZXC010000312.1:0-511 GCF_053555815.1 Shigella sp. SIG6
CCACCTTAATCTCCAGTTTTAGCCGCTCATCACTTTGTTTTCTGTCTGAGGGGGCATGCTGTACCCGGTCGTAATAACCGCTCCTGGATACACCAGGTACCCGACACATCGCTTCAACAGGGAATTGTTGTCGCCATTGTTCGACTAACGCGTATTTTTCAGCGACTCCTGGGCAAAATACGCTGTTGCTTTTTTTAATATATCTCGCTCAAGTCGTGCTTCATTTAAAGCCTTACGCAGTTGCATAACTTCAGATTCCAGCTCAGCCACTGTGCGGGAGCCTGGTGTATTGAGCCCTTTTCTTGCGGCGGTAACCCATTGTCCTAAAGTGCCTTCAGGAACAGATAATCGGGAAGCGCCTTCACTGATCGAAAGCTGATTTTCAGGAACCGTTTTGACGGCTTCGGCTTTAAACTCCGTAGAGTAACGTTGGGTTTTTCTGCTCATTATTGGCTCCTTCTGATGCCATTCTATTTCAGGAAGGAGTGTCCGTTAAACTCAGGCTACCTCA
>NZ_JBQZXC010000313.1:0-507 GCF_053555815.1 Shigella sp. SIG6
CCAGCATGAGCGGGATACCGGGGGCGGTGATGGAGGGCTCACCACCGCTGAACGTCAGCGTCTGAAAGAGCTGGAGCGTGAAAATCGTGAACTGCGCCGCAGTAACGATATCCTTCGCCAGGCTTCCGCTTATTTTGCGAAGGCGGAGTTCGACCGCCTCTGGAAAAAATGATGCCACTGCTGGATAAGCTGCGTGAGCAGTACGGGGGCGGACCGCTATGCAGCGAACTGCATATTGCCCCGTCAACGTATTACCACTGTCAGCAACAGCGACATCATCCGGATAAACGCAGTGCCCGTGCGCAGCGCGATGACTGGCTGAAGAAAGAGATACAGCGCGTATACGATGAAAATCACAAGGTATACGGTGTAAAGTCTGGCGTCAGTTGTTACGGGAAGGTATCAGAGTGGCCAGATGCACTGTGGCACGTCTCATGGCGGTTATGGGACTTGCCGGTGTTCTCCGGGGTAAAAAGGTCCGTACGACCATCAGCCGGAAAGCCGTTG
>NZ_JBQZXC010000314.1:0-506 GCF_053555815.1 Shigella sp. SIG6
GTATTTCTTCGCAAATGGCGTGGCATCGATGAGTTCCCGTACTTCTTCCGGATTACCCTGAAGCACCGTTGCCCCTTCCCGGTTTCGCTCCCTTCCCAGCAGGTAATCAACCGGACCACTGCCACCACCTTTTCCCCTGGCATGAAACTTAACTATCATCCTGCACTCTCTGTTCCCTGACCACCTGCCGTAAGCTGCGCAACTCTCTCTCGATGGCCATCAGTGCGGCCACCACCTGAACCCGGTCACCGGAAGACCACTGCCCGCTGTTCACCTTCCTCGCTGTCTGATTCAGGTTATTCCCAATGGCGGCCAGCTGACGCAGTAACGGCGGTGCCAGTGTCGGCAGCTTCCCGGAGCGTGCAACCGGCTCACCCAGGCAGACCCGCCGCATCCATACCGCCAGCTGTTTACCCTCACAGCGTTCCAGTAACCGGGCATGTTCATCATCAGTAACCCGTATGGTGAGCATCCTCTCGCGATTCATCGGTATCATTACCCCATAA
>NZ_JBQZXC010000315.1:0-498 GCF_053555815.1 Shigella sp. SIG6
TCAGTTGTCCAGGCCTTCCGAAATCAACCGACTGAAGGCGCTGGTCGCGAAACTGCAGCGTATGCAGTTCGGTAAAAGCTCAGAAAAACTTCGCGCAAAAACCGAACGGCGGATACAGGAAGCACAGGAGCGAATCAGCGCACTTCAGGAGGAAATGGCGGAAACACTGGGTGAGCAATATGACCCGGTACTGCCATCTTCCCTGCGCCAGTCTTCAGCCCGTAAACCGTTACCAGCCTCACTTCCCCGTGCCCCCCGGGTCATCCGGCCGGAAGAGGAATGCTGTCCGGCCTGTGGTGGTGAATTCAGTCCACTGGGATGTGATGTGTCAGAGCAGCTGGAGCTTATCAGCAGCGCCTTTAAGGTTATCGAAAAACAACGCCCTAAACTGGCCTGTCGCCGGTGCGACCATATCGTGCAGGCACCGGTGCCTTCAAAACCCATTGCACGCAGTTATGCCGGAGCGGGGCTTCTGGCCCATGTTGTTACCGGAAAGTA
>NZ_JBQZXC010000316.1:0-490 GCF_053555815.1 Shigella sp. SIG6
ACGCCCATATTCAACGGCTTCTTTAAGGAGTTCATTTTCCATCGTTTTTTTGCCGAGCAGGCGCTGGAGTTCTTTAATCTGCTTCATGGCAGCAGCAAGTTCAGAGGCAGGAACGACCTGTTCTCCTGCGGCCACAGCAGTAAGACTTCCCTCCTGGTATTGCTTGCGCCAGAGAAATAACTGGCTGGCTGCCACACCGTGTTGCCGGGCAACAAGGGAGACCGTCATTCCCGGTTCAAAACTCTGCTGAACAATAGCGATCTTGTCCTGTGTAGTACGCCGTCTGCGTTTCTCCGGTCCTAAGACATCAATCATCTGCTCTCCAATGACTAGTCTAAAAACTAGTATTAAGACTATCACTTAAATAAGTGATATTGGTTGTCTGGAGATTCAGGGGGCCAGTCTACAGGTTACAAAGATTCTGATCGTCTGAACTATATTGAAATCGGTACCTGGTATTACTTCAATAAGAATATGAACATATATACCG
>NZ_JBQZXC010000317.1:0-475 GCF_053555815.1 Shigella sp. SIG6
CGTCGTGGTATTAAATACCGGCTTCCTGTTCAAACGGAATAATAGAAAAATCTTCAATGCCTGATTTAACTGTAATTCCGGCGACACCTGCGACTGCTTTCGGCTCCAGTAAAATCGCTTCCTTGTTGATTTCCTGTTTCGTGCGAATAAAGCGTTGAAGGCCAAGACGCTCCAGTGTTTCCATCACTGCATCCACACCGCGAATACTTACTGATGGTGGGCGCTGACGCCATGACACATCACCGGTTACCAGGTTTGCCGTCTTCACCTTGCCGCCGTTCGTCAGTTCGTCACGGTTCGCTTCACACCATCCCTGAACGCCTTTTGAAAGGGTTTCGATGCTGGTTTTAAGCGGTGCAATCTGTGAGGCGTCTTTCTCCGTAATCTCAGCGATAGCGTCATTCATTTCCGTTTCAAGTCGTGCTGCTTCGCGTTGCAGGTCCCCAATCCGGCGGATATCACATACCACGGCATC
>NZ_JBQZXC010000318.1:0-474 GCF_053555815.1 Shigella sp. SIG6
CAGAATGAACATCCGCATCTTCCTGTTGAAAGTCGTCGTCAGGCAAAGGGAACTCGCTTCCTGTGGCAGCACAGCGATAAATGGATGACCGAATCCAGGCAGGAAAAGCTGATATGGCTGCGTGCGCAGATGAAGCTGACGAGCCTGTGCTGGGCGCTGAAAGAACTGGCAAAGGATATCTGGAGCAGACCATGGAGCGAGGAAAGACGCAACGACTGGCAGAGATGGCTGCGGCCAACAGTGACGTCCCCATGATGAAGAATGTGGCTAAAACGATAGGGAAAAGGTTGTACGGTATCCTGAACGCCATGCGCCATGGCGTATCAAACGGAAATGCGGAAGCACTGAACAGCAAGATCAGGCTGCTGAGAATAAAAGCCAAGGGCTACCGCAACCGGGAGCGCTTTAAGCTGGGAGTGATGTTCCACTATGGGAAACTGAATATGGCGTTCTAAGCCTTCCCACCATGATCGG
>NZ_JBQZXC010000319.1:0-468 GCF_053555815.1 Shigella sp. SIG6
TGTCAACGACGGATGAAAAGTGATCCACTTATATCTCCACCAACGGCCCAATATTGATCCACCGTTTTACTCAGGATTAGCTTCTGCTATAACCCCGGCCTTTCGTTTCTGTCTGAGTCGATAGCTTTCTCCTTTGATTTGAACGACATGTGAGTGGTGTAAGATACGGCCCAGCATCGCTGAGGTCAGTGCTGCATCACCGGCGAACGTTTGATCCCACTGCCCGAACGGTAGATTGGATGTCAGGATCATTGCGCTCTTTTCGTAACGTTTAGCGATGACCTGGAAGAACAGTTTTGCTTCTTCCTGACTGAACGGCAGATAGCCTATTTCATCAATGATGAGCAGGCGGGGGGCCATTACTCCACGCTGAAGCGTCGTTTTATAACGGCCCTGACGTTGTGCCGTAGATAACTGAAGTAACAGATCTGCTGCTGTTGTGAAGCGAACTTTGATACCTGCACGGAC
>NZ_JBQZXC010000320.1:0-466 GCF_053555815.1 Shigella sp. SIG6
AGTCCATGGCTGAGCAGTTCCTGACTGATGCCAGTGATGACTACTGGAATGGCGTAGAGGTGGCGACACTGGTTGACGAGAAGTCCAACCTCAGGGAACTTGCAGCGACAAGAGCGTTGAGTGTGGACCAGCAGAGGGGCATTAAGTTAGCGCTGGAAGTCCTGACCGCAGCACAGCAGAGAGTCGACACTGGTGATACCTCTGGTCTGATTAAGCTGATTGATGGTGGCGTAAGCCAGCTTACTGATGATAATAACCATACTGATTACTCAACTATAGGCGACTCTACGTCGATTCTGAAGAATGAGCAGGGGGATAGACCAGCAGTTTTCACACAGGAACGTCAGTTACTCACTCCAGAGTCACGAGAATCATCTGTACTTTTTCAGGAATTGGTGACATCACTGCTGGCTGAGAAGGTCCAGACACTGAAACAATCCAGCTTTAAGGACTTGTCAGCGTCCCT
>NZ_JBQZXC010000321.1:0-458 GCF_053555815.1 Shigella sp. SIG6
GGGATCTGCCACTTCTTCACGTTGTTGAGGATTTTACCCAGAAACCGGTATGCAGCTTTGCTGTTACGACGGGAGGAGAGATAAAAATCGACAGTGCGGCCCCGGCTGTCGACGGCCCGGTACAGATACGCCCAGCGGCCATTGACCTTCACGTAGGTTTCATCCATGTGCCACGGGCAAAGATCGGAAGGGTTACGCCAGTACCAGCGCAGCCGTTTTTCCATTTCAGGCGCATAACGCTGAACCCAGCGGTAAATCGTGGAGTGATCGACATTCACTCCGCGTTCAGCCAGCATCTCCTGCAGCTCACGGTAACTGATGCCGTATTTGCAGTACCAGCGTACGGCCCACAGAATGATGTCACGCTGAAAATGCCGGCCTTTGAATGGGTTCATGTGCAGCTCCATCAGCAAAAGGGGATGATAAGTTTATCACCACCGACTATTTGCAACAGTGCC
>NZ_JBQZXC010000322.1:0-451 GCF_053555815.1 Shigella sp. SIG6
CTTACAAACATGCTCGCAAGGAAAGGTGTTGAGACTGTGCTACGCTTGTTAGATAAGGAAACTCAAGAGCTACTGCAACTAGAGGGCCGTAAACGCCTGGCAGCGTTGATGCTCGTTGATATGCCCGACGAGCAAGTCAGAGAGATTTTGGAAGAGATTGAAGCTAGTATTCTCTCAGAGAGTGTAAACGCGAAGGCGGGTTAACTTCATTGACCTGCCTTTAGGGTGCCTTTAAAATTCGTTTTTAAAGGCTACGATGACATTTTTGAAGAGTCTTAAAAGAATTAAAATACACGGCGCGCCTATCTTGAATGTTTTATCGATATCGAAGCATTGAGCATTTTTAACTCGTTTTATCTTGAATGCAATCGGCGCATAACTTATTGAATCCCATCAAATCCCGTCTTTTTTTACCCATTCCCGGTTATCTTGAATAAATTACCTAGTCATA
>NZ_JBQZXC010000323.1:0-450 GCF_053555815.1 Shigella sp. SIG6
TACCGACGCAATCTCAGGCATGACGGATAGTTATTTAATGCGCCTTCACGATGAGCTAAAATCACTGTATGAATGTGGTCTCAAACACCCAACAGCTTGAACAGCGTATCGCCGATTTTTTTACGCTTAGTGATGAGCATAAGAAAGCCAGAGTATTACTTGATACTCTGGCCTGTTCCTGTCCGGCCTGGATTTTTGGCGGGATGGTGCGTGACTTAGGCTTGTATGGCGTCGATGGATTCTCTTCAGACCTTGATATCGTCATCGGTCGCTCCCGTGAGGAACTCTTCCAGACATTGGCTGAACTGCCCGTCAAACAACTGCGTTTTAATAAGTTTGGTGGGATCCGTTTTCGTTATCACGACTTCGAATTTGATATCTGGAACCTCAATGAGACATGGGCATTCCGGGAAAAACTTATATTTTGTGAGGATGAATCAAGTCTGTTAA
>NZ_JBQZXC010000324.1:0-446 GCF_053555815.1 Shigella sp. SIG6
GTCATGCCCAAACCAGACGGGTTAACGGCAGCAAAGAACCTTGCAGAGGCGTTCGAGCATTATAACGAATGGCATCCGCATAGTGCACTGGGTTATCGCTCGCCACGGGAATATCTACGGCAGCAAGCCAGTAATGGGTTAAGTGATAACAGGTGTCTGGAAATATAGGGGCAAATCCAACCTGCTACGTCCAGTGCTTTAGAATAGGAGTAACCGATGGATGGACGCAGACCAAAGTCGAACTGATATTGCAGAACAGCTTCGAAGTTTTGTGTTTTGTTCACAACATCACCGTCGTCGGAATTCATGTTGTGAGATTCACCGTACATCACAGCAGCATAAACATTGTTAGCGTCATATTTTGTTGACAACGCCCAAACTTCGGCTCTTTCGCCTTTACCATCACCAGACTGCCAATCAGTACGGTCAGAGTTTGCATAAGCACC
>NZ_JBQZXC010000325.1:0-442 GCF_053555815.1 Shigella sp. SIG6
TTATGTGACATTTTCTCCTTACGCTCTGTTGTGCCGTTCGGCATCCTGTCCTGAGCGTTATCTCTCTGTGCTATTTTCTACTTCAAAGCGTGTCTGTATGCTGTTCTGGAGTTCTTCTGCGAGTTCGTGCAGCTTCTCACACATGGTGGCCTGCTCGTCAGCATCGAGTGCGTCCAGTTTTTCGAGCAGCGTCAGGCTCTGGCCTTTTATGAATCCCGCCATGTTGAGTACGGTTTGCTGCTGCTTGTTCATCTTTTCGTTTTCTCCGTTCTGTCTGTCATCTGCGTTATGTGATTATATCGCGTACCACTTTTCGACTGTTTTGCTGCCGCTATTCTGCCGCCTGGCTTTTTGACGGGCATTTCTGTCAGACAACACTGTAACTGCCAAAAAACTGCTGTGCCTTTGTCGGTAATTCGAGCTTGCTGACAGGACAGGATGT
>NZ_JBQZXC010000326.1:0-405 GCF_053555815.1 Shigella sp. SIG6
GTCCAGCACTGGTTGGCTGTGAACAGGCGTTTCAGCGGTCGGGGCTGAAAATCACCACCACTTCGGGTCATCCGCCTTCATCTCCGCTTCTGTTTCGTATAAATCAAAACGACGGCAGGTATGGCAGAACGTGACGTATTCGTACGGTGAATCCGGGTACATTTTGTGGAAGGTTTCCCAGAAACAGACCGTGCAGGAGGGATGTCCGGTGATAAAGTCTGCAAATACGGACTTATAAGGGGGATTATTGGCTCTGGCGACGGCTTTCAGAACCTCTTTCACCATTCTGGTGTGGACTTTCTGGTGCTCCAGGTTGTGTGACATGGGAACTCATTCTGGATGGTTACTCTGAAAGCTCATATTCTGCCACACCCCGATTTGCAGCCGCCAGGCTGCCGTGGTTCA
>NZ_JBQZXC010000327.1:0-399 GCF_053555815.1 Shigella sp. SIG6
CCCGACAGAGCAGGCGAACAGGCCAGCAACAGGAGTTGTCACGGATAAAGGCGTACCTCAGTCGGACAGCTTTGCGAAGTACGCCGCGGCTTTTTTTAATATGTCCCGTTCGTCGGTAACCCGTTTCAGCTCTTTCTGGAGACGGCGGATCTCGGCCTGAGCATCTGACTGTTCTTTATTAGTGGAAGAATCCGGACCGTACTTCTTTATCCAGGCATAAAGGCTGTGGGTGGTGATATCGAGACGTGTTGCAACGCTGGCAACAGAATAACCGCGATCAACAACCTGTTTGACTGCTTCAGTTTTAAACTCTTCGGGATAACGCTTACCGCTCATGGGCACCTCTCTTTAAGCCATCTTAAATGACTCTGAGGTGTCTGTTAAACCCGTGGCGATTCA
>NZ_JBQZXC010000328.1:0-386 GCF_053555815.1 Shigella sp. SIG6
TGGACGGGTAAGCGCTGGGCGTACCTCGCCGTTGTTCTCGACCTGTTCGCAAGAAAACCAGTGGGCTGGGCCATGTCGTTCTCGCCGGACAGCAGGCTCACCATGAAAGCGCTGGAAATGGCATGGGAAACCCGTGGTAAGCCCGGCGGGGTGATGTTCCACAGCGATCAGGGCAGTCATTATACGAGCAGGCAGTTCCGGCAGTTATTGTGGCGATACCAGATCAGACAGAGTATGAGCCGGCGCGGAAACTGCTGGGATAACAGCCCAATGGAACGCTTCTTCAGGAGTCTGAAGAACGAATGGATGCCGGTGGTGGGTTACGTAAGCTTCAGCGAGGCAGCTCACGCCATAACGGACTATATCGTTGGATATTACAGCGCACT
>NZ_JBQZXC010000329.1:0-380 GCF_053555815.1 Shigella sp. SIG6
GACACCCCGACCCGTCACTACGCACACGTAGACTGCCCGGGGCACGCCGACTATGTTAAAAACATGATCACCGGTGCTGCTCAGATGGACGGCGCGATCCTGGTAGTTGCTGCGACTGACGGCCCGATGCCGCAGACTCGTGAGCACATCCTGCTGGGTCGTCAGGTAGGCGTTCCGTACATCATCGTGTTCCTGAACAAATGCGACATGGTTGATGACGAAGAGCTGCTGGAACTGGTTGAAATGGAAGTTCGTGAACTTCTGTCTCAGTACGACTTCCCGGGCGACGACACTCCGATCGTTCGTGGTTCTGCTCTGAAAGCGCTGGAAGGCGACGCAGAGTGGGAAGCGAAAATCCTGGAACTGGCTGGCTTCCTGGA
>NZ_JBQZXC010000330.1:0-377 GCF_053555815.1 Shigella sp. SIG6
CATTAGAACAACTGCAACAGGACTATATGCAGCGGCTGAACGAATGGGAGAGCGCCTTCGTGGAATTGCAGAAAATGTTTTCGCTTACGCAACGGGACAACGCGATGCTGAACGAGCGGGTCATGCAGTTGAGTCAGCAGGTGCAGCACTTGAGCGAGCAGACAGAACGCTTGAGCCAGTTATACAGCGAGAACAGGAGATAAGGGACGAACGGCTGATACAGGAATGCGAACATGCGTTATCCCTGGAGCGTGAGCACCAGCTGGAAATACAGGAACGGACACTGGATGGCCCTTCGCTGGGATGGTAATCAGAGACAGGCTAAAATGTTGTCAGCGCGTTTCCGGTGCATTTTTTGGGATAATGGTTGGTTCGGG
>NZ_JBQZXC010000331.1:0-368 GCF_053555815.1 Shigella sp. SIG6
CTGGAGCGGGCAGCGGGAATCGAACCCGCATCATCAGCTTGGAAGGCTGAGGTAATAGCCATTATACGATGCCCGCATATGGTGCCGACTACCGGAATCGAACTGGTGACCTACTGATTACAAGTCAGTTGCTCTGCCTGCTGAGCTAAGTCGGCGCTGGCCCACCACCGAGGACTCGAACCTCGCACCGTCAACTTAGAAGGTTGATGCTCTATCCGGATGAGCTAGTGGTGGTTGGTGGCCCTTGCTGGACTTGAACCAGCGACCTGGCGATTATGAGTCGCTCGCTCTGACCAACTGAGCTAAAGGGCCGGAGGCAGAATAATAACCATATGTCATCACATCTGCAAACTCATCTGACCACCAGC
>NZ_JBQZXC010000332.1:0-368 GCF_053555815.1 Shigella sp. SIG6
CTTAATTGTACGCACCGCTGAAACGCGTTCGGCGCGATCACGGCAGCAGACAGGTAAAAATGGCAACAAACCACCCGAAAAACTGCCGCGATCGCACCCGGTAAATTTTAACCACATGCATAGCTATGCAGCCATGTGAATCACGCAGGAATTGCCAGCCAGAGACAGCTGAAACGGATTTTTTTCATGCTTTCGGAAGCAAAGAAGACGGGGACCTGAGCGGGAAAACAGAAGTTCAGGGGAATGAACGCGATCTGGCAATAGAGGCAAAACACAGCAACAAAAGACACACCAGAATCGCGCCCGTATGCGTTTTAACGCGTTCCTATGTTTTCAGCAAGGTCTGACTGAAGCGCGTTCCCGGTGCC
>NZ_JBQZXC010000333.1:0-366 GCF_053555815.1 Shigella sp. SIG6
GACTCAGGAACTGTTTCACCATTTGTGCATAGCACACTTTCGCCACTGGTTCCGGTTTATCCATCCCCAGAGCACGGTACACCTGCGGCAGCTTCTCTCCACACACCCGGTTGGCAAGGAACCCGAAGTACCTCACCATCTTAAAAAACTTCTCCGGGATGTGCTGTTTCAGCCTCGCGACCAGCTCACGCTGTGTCAGCGTTTCCGTCGCCGTTTCTCCCGTTTTGTGGTCCAGGTAACGGAAGCTCAGGCTCGCCCCTCCGTTGTAATGTGCCAGCCGGGAGGCCGCTATCGGCGGCTTCTTCAGATAACGACCCAGGTAGCGCGCCGTATTCCTCCCGCCGGCCGTTTTTTTCGACATGTACA
>NZ_JBQZXC010000334.1:0-363 GCF_053555815.1 Shigella sp. SIG6
GTGTTATCCGGTAGCGCCACATGCTCATCACCTTACGGGCGTAAAAATGAAGATTTTTCCAGGTGTGGCCCGACGTCACACCACCGGCAGTTGTCGATAAATAGATATGCGGATGCCACTGCTGGTCACGCCCCCATGTGTGGATCACCGTGAATATCCCCGGCTCCACATCTGCCTGATGGCAGATTTCCAGTATCACATCCGCTGCAATGCGGCTCATCTCTGCCAGTAACCACCGGTTGTGGAACACCAGGGACCAGTACTGGCAGGGAAGTGTGAACACAATATGCTGCCACGGGCAGTCGGGGACCAGGCTCAGCAGATACTGTATCCACTGTGCGCCAGCCTTCACCCCGCAGTGCG
>NZ_JBQZXC010000335.1:0-363 GCF_053555815.1 Shigella sp. SIG6
CGCTGACGGCGATAAATCTCATCGTTGCGCTCAACAATGGCCTGTATCATCGCTGTGGCCAGTTCTTCCAGTTCCGGCATCGACAGTTTCACCTGCTGATTATCGGCATCACCCCACGTCATCACGTCCCGTACAATGTCGGATTTTGCCAGCATGACTACCGGGGACAGGCGGCCCAGTGAGTCGGGGCCAGCATTCCAGATACGACCGTTCCATTCAAACGTGAACGGCTTCGCCTCCTGTTCTGGCGCCATGCTTCAATTCCCTGACGTCTGGCCTCTCTGGCCGCTTCCAGCATTTCTGGTGTCACAGTGAATGGGGCTATCTCACCCCATTTGCCACTTTGCAGTTCCTGCCAGATTT
>NZ_JBQZXC010000336.1:0-361 GCF_053555815.1 Shigella sp. SIG6
CCCTGTGGTAAACAGCTTATTAAAAGAGAGAATAATACACTCCCCTAAAGAATTGGAACATGATAACGCAGTAATAAGAGTCCTGCAAAAACTACAAATTCAAGAAGTTTGTAACAACACCCTTTGGGAGACAGCCAAACAACAACTACTTCAAAAATCGGATGGAAGATATTTTGCCATCAATTCTAAACACTTATCCTTTCCAGGCCCAGGAGAATCTCACGCCTTCTGTTGCATCAAATACAAAAATGCAATTGGCATTAACGGAAACAATGCCGAAACCCAATCGACCCACTACCAACCCTATCCCTATGATAAAGTCAGTATATGGGGACCATTCCCTCACAATTTAACGTAATAT
>NZ_JBQZXC010000337.1:0-355 GCF_053555815.1 Shigella sp. SIG6
ACGTCCGGTGTTCTGTCGTTCGCGGAGAATGAGCTGCCGCCGGGAGGACGTGAAAAAGTGATGGCGAGCTTTGAGCGTGTACTGATGCCCGGTCTCGAAAAAAATCAGTACAGCATCCTGTGGGTGGAGCACCAGGACAAGGGACGGCTTGAGCTGAATTTTGTCATTCCGAACATGGAGCTACAGACCGGAAAACTCCTCCAGCCGTACTACGACCGCGCAGACAGGCCTAGAATTGATGCCTGGCAGACGCTGGTTAATCACCATTACGGGCTGCATGACCCGAACGCCCCGGAGAACCGCAGGACGCTGACACTCCCTGATAATCTGCCGGAAACGAAACAGGCGCTTGCAG
>NZ_JBQZXC010000338.1:0-348 GCF_053555815.1 Shigella sp. SIG6
TCCGCGTTCCTTGACCGCCTTTCCGATACCGTCTCTGCACGCAATACCTCCGGATTCCGTGAACAGGTCGCTGCATGGCTGGAAAAACTCAGTGCCTCTGCGGAGCTTCGACAGCAGTCTTTCGCTGTTGCTGCTGATGCCACTGAGAGCTGTGAGGACCGTGTCGCGCTCACATGGAACAATCTCCGGAAAACCCTCCTGGTCCATCAGGCATCAGAAGGCCTTTTCGATAATGATACCGGCGCTCTGCTCTCCCTGGGCAGGGAAATGTTCCGCCTCGAAATTCTGGAGGACATTGCCCGGGATAAAGTCAGAACTCTCCATTTTGTGGATGAGATAGAAGTCTAC
>NZ_JBQZXC010000339.1:0-347 GCF_053555815.1 Shigella sp. SIG6
AAGACTGCATGAATATAACGGTGGGTTACCCCCAAACGAATCGGAAAATCGATACTGGAAAAACTCTAACTCGGTGGCCAGTTTTTGTTGACCACTTCAAGCAATAAGGAGGGGTCTGCCTGATGCTCCACTTGAAGACATCACCACAAAAGAAATTGCAGCAATGCTCAATGGATACATAGACGAGGGCAAGGCGGCGTCAGCCAAGTTAATCAGATCAACACTGAGCGATGCATTCCGAGAGGCAATAGCTGAAGGCCATATAACAACAAACCCGGTCGCTGCCACTCGTGCAGCAAAATCAGAGGTAAGGAGATCATGGATTTGCCCCTATATTTCCAGACATC
>NZ_JBQZXC010000340.1:0-347 GCF_053555815.1 Shigella sp. SIG6
TGAGACGGATTCCGGAACAAAAAAACAGTCGTAGAATCAGCGTCAAGCCGGAAGGATTCCGGTGAGGCGCAATGTTGCGGAGGCTTAATCCCTGGTGGCATTGGTTGCTGGAGAGAGAAAACCCCCGCACGTTGCAGGTATGCACCTGACAACACCACGGGGGCCATTCTTGCATCCAAACAATACAAGAATAGCCGCGAAACGTTGTCATTACAATACAGGCGGCTATATGACGTTCGCAGAACTGGGCATGGCCTTCTGGCATGATTTAGCGGCTCCGGTCATTGCTGGTATTCTTGCCAGTATGATCGTGAACTGGCTGAACAAGCGGAAGTAACGTGCCATGC
>NZ_JBQZXC010000341.1:0-346 GCF_053555815.1 Shigella sp. SIG6
CGTTTCCGGGCGGCATACAGCAGATTCTCCACCGCCAGACGGCACACGTCATTCAGCAGCCACCGGTTGCTTTCGAACACCGGCCACAGCGTGTCCGGCAGGGTGAAGACCAGGTGTACCCAGTCGCAGTCAGGAAGACGATTCAGCTGTGTCGCTATCCACAGGTCTGTGGCCTTTTTTCCGCAGGACGGGCAGGCACGGCTGCCGCATGAGTTAGTGACGTATCTGACGTGGGGGCACTCAGGTTTATCGCAGATGTATTCCTTCACTCCCAGTATCCGCGTGCCGCAGGCCAGCATTTTTGTGACAGCCTCAACCTCGATATCGCGCAGACCGCCCGCATCCA
>NZ_JBQZXC010000342.1:0-345 GCF_053555815.1 Shigella sp. SIG6
CGTTTCAGCGGGCGGGGAGTAAAAGCGGACAACATGAGGACGGATTAACCCCCGGTATCCTGTAGCCGGGTAAGGGCTGCTGTGTCGCCACGGCGCTCCAGGATGGAGGCCGCGACCATCGCAGGTGGTGGGTCCATGGGTTTGAGCATCTTCATCCAGTCCCATTCACGTTGTGAGAGCTTCTCAGCACCAACAGAGAGCAGAACGGTATCTATACTTTTGAGGGTCAACATAAGAGGATGAGTCCTTAATAAAACAGGTCCTCAGAGCATACATATTCTGCGGAGCGTGCGGCAACAACAGGACGAACAGGGGCGGTTTTCAATTTGCAGCCGTCAGGCTGCC
>NZ_JBQZXC010000343.1:0-345 GCF_053555815.1 Shigella sp. SIG6
CTGAGGGATCCCCACAAAATTACTGCTAATAAACCAGCACCATATTTCGGTAGGTTCTGGACAGATGGTTTAGAACTGTGCTCAGTACTGTTCGTCTTAAAATAAGTGGCGAGTGTCGAAGAACATTCTTCGCTAACGTCAGATATGAGATAACCCGCCGGGATTTAATGCTGTTAGCCTGATATTTCAGGTGTAACCCTTTATTTTCAGCGTGATAACCGAGTAACCACATTACGATAGTGCTCAACGTTGCCAGCAGACTCAGAACCAGAATTCTTCCTGTTGAACGACTTTTGCTGGCCCGAAGACCAAATCCGAAGCGCCCGTTCTTTTCATCACGAAAGT
>NZ_JBQZXC010000344.1:0-345 GCF_053555815.1 Shigella sp. SIG6
GTCCAGTGCTTTATGGATTGCTGCCATCTTTTCATCTTTATGCGGGTCACGGATACGCAGAGTTGGCGCAGCCCTTCGCCACACAATCCCCGCAGACGGCAACCAGCGGCGAACGGTTCCGGCATTTTACTGGCAACCGGTTATCTCATTGATTTTTATTGCCAGCAGTTCTGTACTCCAGCGTGAACGCTGGTAGCCAAAGTCGCCGGGAGAATGTTTTACCAGCTCACGTAACAGTGTGCAGATATGCTCAAACGGCCAGCGACGGGCACGCCCGGCAGGTAATGATTTCAGTCCCTCAACACCCGACTGCGTGAACCAGTTAATCCAGCGTCCAACAGAGGA
>NZ_JBQZXC010000345.1:0-338 GCF_053555815.1 Shigella sp. SIG6
TCAGAGTCTTTCAGTCTGCGATGATGGGAAATCCCGGAGTGACTGAAAGACGTTTAAGTTATGAATGATCGCCTTTTTTTGCAAAATTGCTGTGCAGAAATACTAACCTTCGGGCGTGCGATCATTCATAAGCACTCTGCTTTTATTCCGATTAACTGTGGGTGGTTTGTTGGATAGAGTGCTTTCCTTACTGTATATATCGTTTCGCCCGCTTTTGCGTTTTTTTCTTTTCAAATCCCTTTCATTTCTCAGTGTAAAACTACGCCATCCGTTATTTGCGGAGGTGAGGCTATGAAATCCATGGACAAAATTTCAACGGGCATTGCCTACGGCACCGC
>NZ_JBQZXC010000346.1:0-337 GCF_053555815.1 Shigella sp. SIG6
CCCCTCGTGATAACGCACGCCCCATGTCTTCGCGTTCAGCTTCTCCAGACTCTCGTTCTGCTTCCTGATTTCTTCCAGGTTCGCCTGTATCATCCCGCCAAGATACCAGAGCGTCCCGCCACTCACGGTAAACAGGAAAATGACCATCCCCAGTAACATCATGCCCGTATTCCCTGCCAGCTTTAACACGTCCTTCCTGTGCTGCATCATCGCCTCTTTCACCCCTTCCCGGTGTTTTTTCAGTGATTCCTCTGTCGAAGCTGTGAACAGGGCTATAGCGTCTTTGATTTTCGTCTCGTTTGATGTCACAGCCTTGCTTACCGATTCTTCGAGCTTC
>NZ_JBQZXC010000347.1:0-321 GCF_053555815.1 Shigella sp. SIG6
GGTGATGCTGCCAACTTACTGATTTAGTGTATGATGGTGTTTTTGAGGTGCTCCAGTGGCTTCTGTTTCTATCAGCTGTCCCTCCTGTTCAGCTACTGACGGGGTGGTGCGTAACGGCAAAAGCACCGCCGGACATCAGCGCTATCTCTGCTCTCACTGCCGTAAAACATGGCAACTGCAGTTCACTTACACCGCTTCTCAACCCGGTACGCACCAGAAAATCATTGATATGGCCATGAATGGCGTTGGATGCCGGGCAACCGCCCGCATTATGGGCGTTGGCCTCAACACGATTTTCCGCCATTTAAAAAACTCAGGCCG
>NZ_JBQZXC010000348.1:0-318 GCF_053555815.1 Shigella sp. SIG6
GGCACTGTTGCAAAGTTAGCGATGAGGCAGCCTTTTGTCTTATTCAAAGGCCTTACATTTCAAAAACTCTGCTTACCAGGCGCATTTCGCCCAGGGGATCACCATAATAAAATGCTGAGGCCTGGCCTTTGCGTAGTGCACGCATCACCTCAATACCTTTGATGGTGGCGTAAGCCGTCTTCATGGATTTAAATCCCAGCGTGGCGCCGATTATCCGTTTCAGTTTGCCATGATCGCATTCAATCACGTTGTTCCGGTACTTAATCTGTCGGTGTTCAACGTCAGACGGGCACCGGCCTTCGCGTTTGAGCAGAGCAA
>NZ_JBQZXC010000349.1:0-316 GCF_053555815.1 Shigella sp. SIG6
AGGTGATTTGCATCGCCGTTTTTCTCACTGTCTCCGTTATGATGTACACCACTTCTTCCAGTAACCGCCGTTTCGCCGGACTCAAAAAACCGTAGTACCTCACCATACGGAACCCCTTATCCGCCACATGCCAGGAGAACCTTTCCATGAACTCATCTCCACTCATCAACAGGTATTCTTCCCGTTTTGTTCGGTGACTGTTGTAACGCAGACCGATTTCATCCTGACCGGCATAATGCTCCAGACGACTCATCGGCACCGGTGGCTTTTTCAGGTAAGAGCCAAAGTACACCGCCACATGGGTGGCATTATCCAT
>NZ_JBQZXC010000350.1:0-316 GCF_053555815.1 Shigella sp. SIG6
CTGGCATTGCGTGGCTCGATGCCTGTCACATCCTTACCGACCCACACCACGCGACCATCTCCGGTGTAAGCTATTTTTATTGTGTCGCTGGCGAAATTCTTCAGCTCTTCATACCAGTTTTTTCCGTCTTCTGAAAAAAGCCAGGTGACCGAATATCGTTTTGTCATCTGATATTGTTCTGCTGTTTTCGGATTACCCGCAGTAATATTTTTTAAATGCAACATTGTTAAATACTCGCTACGTTATACCAGGTGCCATTAATCAGTTTTTGCAGTGGTCGGTAATACACACCGTCAACGTTATCCGCTGAGTTACG
>NZ_JBQZXC010000351.1:0-314 GCF_053555815.1 Shigella sp. SIG6
CTGGACGTGCATTTTCTCCTTACGCATCTGTGCGGTATTTCATACCCGGTATGGCGCACTTTTCATACAATCTGCACTGATGCCGCATGGTTAAGCCAGTATACACTCCGCTATCGCTACGTGACTGGGTCATGGCTGCGCCCCGACACCCGCTAAAACCTGCTGATGCGCCCTGACGGGCTTGTCTGCTCCCGGCATCCGCTCACAGACAAGCTGTGAGCGGGTGCCGGGAGCAGCATATGTCAGAGGTTTTCACCGTCATCCCCGAAACGTGCGAGGCAGCTGCGGTAAAGCTCATCGGCGTGGTCGTGAAA
>NZ_JBQZXC010000352.1:0-314 GCF_053555815.1 Shigella sp. SIG6
TGCTTCATAGCCCATCGCTATTGCCAGATGGGTTTTCCCCACACCTGATGGCCCCAGTAATACGATATTTTCATTACGTTCTATGAAGCTGAGTGAGCGTAACGACTGGAGTTGCTTCTGCGGTGCTCCGGTGGCGAATGTGAAGTCATACTCTTCGAACGTTTTCACCGCCGGGAAGGCTGCCATTCGGGTATACATCGCCTGTTTACGTTGATGACGTGCCAGTTTTTCTTCATGAAGCAGATGCTCCAGGAAGTCCATATAACTCCATTCCTGGTCTACTGCCTGTTGTGACAGCGCAGGCGCTGCGCTTA
>NZ_JBQZXC010000353.1:0-312 GCF_053555815.1 Shigella sp. SIG6
ACTTCAGAGTTGCAAAAATTTGAGAGACTCACGAACAACTTTCATTGTTCAGTGTTTCAATTTTCAGCTTGATCCAGATTTTTAAAGAGCAAATATCTCAAACATCACCCGAAGATGAGTTTTGAGATTATTAAGGCAGGTGACTTTCACTCACAAACCAGCAAGTGGCGTCCCCTAGGGGATTCGAACCCCTGTTACCGCCGTGAAAGGGCGGTGTCCTAGGCCTCTAGACGAAGGGGACGTATCAGTCTGCTTCGCAAGACGCCTTGCTTTTCACTTTCTATCAGACAATCTGTGTGAGCACTGCAAAGT
>NZ_JBQZXC010000354.1:0-305 GCF_053555815.1 Shigella sp. SIG6
CGATAGGAATTAAAACCCCAAAAAGATTAAAAAAACACCACAAAACGGATGTTTCTTCAACACCACTTTTGCTCCATATGAACGGAACCGACGATTAAACTGGATGGCTCTGATTGATTCAGGGTATGAATGGCGGTTTTTTGCTCCGTTTCCCTCAAAATGGACGCAACTTCCCCTCTGCGGCTCTCAGCCGCACCACCGCATCCGGGCCAGCGGCTCATGCATCAGGACCTGCTCTGCCAGACGGTAGCCCCGCTTCAGCCCCGTAAAACGCATCTGACTCCCGCACAGCACGCACTTCAGCG
>NZ_JBQZXC010000355.1:0-305 GCF_053555815.1 Shigella sp. SIG6
GAGACTGAACAGCAGATTTACCGTCAGTTGACTGACGAGGTACTGGCCCTGCGATTGTCTGAAAACGGCTCAAATCATATCGCATAACCCACTGATAATGTTTACTACCGGATGTAGCTTTTTTCATGCCCGAGATGGTCAGTTAGTTCCGCATTAAGCACCGTTTCGACAGTTAATTTCGTCTGCATACGGGAAAACTGATTGAGGTCGGCCTCGGTTTTGAGGCCTTTAGCCAGTTCAGCCGCAAGGGCTTTAAGCTTCTTTTCGTCCATAATTTACCTGTCTCCGTTGTTGGAGTGAACCAT
>NZ_JBQZXC010000356.1:0-300 GCF_053555815.1 Shigella sp. SIG6
GAAAATGAGCAGTAAAACCTCTACAGGCTTGTAGCTCAGGTGGTTAGAGCGCACCCCTGATAAGGGTGAGGTCGGTGGTTCAAGTCCACTCAGGCCTACCAAATTTGCACGGCAAATTTGAAGAGGTTTTAACTACATGTTATGGGGCTATAGCTCAGCTGGGAGAGCGCCTGCTTTGCACGCAGGAGGTCTGCGGTTCGATCCCGCATAGCTCCACCATCTCTGTAGTGATTAAATAAAAAATACTTCAGAGTGTACCTGCAAAGGTTCACTGCGAAGTTTTGCTCTTTAAAAATCTGG